>CAZVHN010000661.1:0-7955 GCA_964626895.1 uncultured Chloracidobacterium sp.
TGGTTGAGCTTTCCTGCCTTTACGCCATACCAGGGTACGCACTACGGCGATCTCACCTCGATCAAGGTTAATGTCCGGCCAGGTTAAGCCGAGGTACTCTTCCGGTCTCAGGCCCGACTCCAGCGCGAGGCTGAATATCACGTACCAGCGGTCTTGTTTTGCTGCCTGTAGAAAGCGCGAGAGTTGTTCTGCCGGCAGTGCCCGTCGTTTCTTGCGATTCAGCGTTGGTAAGGTCACATGCGTGCAGGGATTCATCGACAAGCGTTTTGTCTTTATCCCCCAGTTGTAGGCAGAGGACAGTAGAGCGTTAGCCGTGCGGCAGGCCTGGGGTCCTATCTTCTTTTTACGGGCAAAGCGCAGGTATGAGTAGTTCGCTTCAATCTCCGTGTGAGACAGCAGAATTGCCTGCATCTTGCCGAGTCTGGGGCGGACATAAGCATCAAGCATCCAGACGTAATAATCATAGGTTCTCTCACGGCAGCTTTCTTTAACGTGCAGTTGAAGCCATGCGTCCACGAGAGCGTTAACAGTCATGCGGGTAGGCTTCACGGTAGGGTTACCGCCTGAAACTGCGTCCAGCAGCCCATCAAGCACCTTATCTGCTGCCTTGGCGCTGGTTTTAACGGTTCGGTTCACGTAGATCCTTTTGCCGTTAGCGTCTTTGCCCAGATAGACGCGCACGGTTCGGACGCCATTACGATTGATAATTTGACCTTTGCGTCTGTGTTTTGGTTCCGCCATTATTTCTTACCTCTCCTTCGGCTAACACGCACCAGGATGTCGCTGACTTCACAGTCCAGCGCTTCGCAGATGCGATCAAGTGTCCCGATGTTTAGCAACGTAACCTGTCCTTCAGCCAGCCGATAAATACTCGGATAGTGCGCTTCTACTTCTCGCGCCAGCCAGTACATGGTCCGCTTTCGCTTCTTCAGCATTCGCTTTAGTTGAATCTGAATCATGCCGTATATATATCACAGTTTTACATAGCAATCAATAGCATAGCTCCTTGTCTGCTCCTGTACGGCTGTGTTAAGCTACGTCCACTTATGAAGGACTCCTGGGCAGAATATGACGATGGTGGGATTGCGCTGCGGTGTTACTTTCTTGAGCGAGTAAGTCGCCGTGCGCCGGTAGTACTCGAACGATTACGGCCTGGTTTAGCGTGTCAGGATTATCACGAGTTATGGTGTTTTCTAAAAGAGTGGTCTCGCCAGTGTCATGTAGATACCGACTGGTTCCGTCTGTCCGGGGAGTTCACTGTCAGGGAATGGCGCCTGAAAAATGAAGTAAAGGAACTGGTTCTGCTGGGCGAACGAGTCACACCAGTGACAGTGACGTTTTATCCGCAACTTGAAAGCACTGAATCGATTCGGCAAAAGGTCGAGAATGCCATTGGGGCAGCGGGCCTTGAAAAGAGCCGAACCCATCAAACTTATTCAACTCGCCGGCGCGTCGCCTGGTTAATCCGCCATGATGTATTAGAAGAGCCAACCAAATGTATCCTCAGAAAGCCAAACGTCTATGAGACGAAGTTTTATGCCGCGCTCCGCGAGATCCGCGAAAGATTAGGCATACCTCAGCCCTCCTAAAGACTGTACCTAAAATTATTTTCGTTTTGGTGCAGACACGAGTTGTGTCCGCTGTTGTACCGTCATGCGCATAGGAGGCTAATAACGCATATGACTGATAAGCAAATTCTCGGGAGCGCGTTCGAGGCGGCAGAGCTGTGCGGTGTGACCATCGGCCTAAACCAGAAGGGCAGGAAGAAAAGATCCACAGCTTACGCACTCGTTGATCGCCTCCCGGAAGAAATGAAGGTGAAGGTCGGCAAATCTCTGAAAGTAAACCTGCCGAAGCTGCGTGAGTGGATTGATAACGGCGGCGACCGTGAAGCTGCCTAAAAAGCAAAACGCCGACGTGACCCATCGGCGCTTGCTGAAATGCTGCGGAGTTATCTGTGATGCCGAAGAATCTAAACCTAACCTCTGTCCCTGTCAATTCAGTAATCGAACTGTGCTGCGATCTCTGCCGGCGACCACGTTCACGACGTAGCGGCCATGTTGTCGACATTGCCACGGGTCAACACTTTGTTTGCGCCGGCTGCCTCAACGACCTTGAGCGCGATGCGCATCGCGACTTTTTGAAAGCAGCGGATCTCCTCGGAGGTGCCGCGTGACAACTGCTCGCGAATTAGCCTCACGTCTCAAAGCAAAACGCAACGCCGACGGATGGATCGCTCTGTGCCCGGCGCACGAAGACAAAAAGCCAAGTTTGAGCATTACCGAGAGCGAAGGCGGCAAGGTGTTGACGCATTGCCATGCGGGTTGCAGTTCTGAACAGGTCTGGTCCGCGCTTCACCTTAACGGCAGCAGCCGGCGAGAGATCGCCGCATACGACTACCGCAATGAAAGCGGAGAACTGCTCTATCAAGCCGTGCGCTTTGAACCAAAAGACTTTCGTCAGCGCAAACCTGATGGCGTCGGCGGTTGGGAGTGGAAACTAAACGGCGTCCCTCGAAAGCTCTATCGATTGCCTGAAATACTAAAAAGCAATCCCGCAAAGACAGTCTTGATCGTTGAGGGTGAACGAGACGCCGACAACCTGGCCCAACTCGGTCTAGTTGCGACAACGAATGTCGGCGGTGCTGGCAAGTGGCGCGATGAATATAGCGAAACTCTGCGCGGTCGTAAGGTTGTAATTTTGCCAGACAATGACGAGCCGGGGAGAAAACACGCGCGGCAAGTAGCGCATTCGCTTCAGGGCATAGCAGAAAGCATCAAGGTCGTTGAATTGCCGGGCTTGCCTGAAAAGGGTGACGCGACCGACTGGCTGGCGCTGGGAAATGGGATTAAAGAGCTTCGCGAGTTGGTAGACGCGACAGCGGTTTTTGAGCCTGTAGTAGCACCCAAAGCGTCAAGCAACGGCTCGCTTAAGATTGTCCGGATGGCTGACGTGACGCCAGAAGAGGTCGCGTGGTTATGGCGACCATACATCGCGCTGGGCAAGTTGACTTTGCTTGAAGGCGATCCGGGAATCGGTAAGAGCTGGATCACTGCCACTCTAGCGTGCGCCGTATCTCGCGGTCGTGGCTTGCCGGGGATAGGAGCATTCGAGCCTGGGAACGTCTTAATGCTAACGGCTGAAGATGGCCTGGGCGATACATTGCGCCCGCGGCTTGACGCGGTAGACGCTGACCTCTCGCGAATCTTTGCTCTTAACGAGCCCCTGATATTCGATGAGGTTGGTCTGCTTCGTCTTGAGGCGGCCATTATCGAATACAGCCCGCGACTGCTCACGGTAGATCCACTCTTTGCCTTCACGGGCGGCAAGGTTGACATCCATCGCGCGAATGAATGCAGAACCATCACAGCAAGACTCGCGCTGATAGCCGAGAAGCACGGCTGCGCAATTGTCGCGATTCGACACCTCGGGAAATCACGGGGCATGGGCCACGCTCTTAACGCAGGCATCGGCAGTATTGATCTGGTAGCTGCCGCGCGTAGCGTTCTGCTTGCCGGCAAAGATCCAGACGACGAAAGAAAGCGCGCCATAGCGCAGATCAAAAGCAATCTAGCGCCGCATGGCCCAGCGATTGGTTTTACGCTGGAAGGCGGTCAATTCTTTTGGACCGGCGAAAGCGATCTAACCGCAGAGCGAATCCTGTCATACGCGCCGAACGAGAGCGAGCGCCCGGCGCTTGATGAGGCTGGCGAATTTTTGCAGGGAGCCTTGGCGGAAGGGGAGCGAGAGGTTTCGGAAATCCGAACGGAGGCCAAGCAGGCCGGCATCTCCGAGATCACGTTACGTCGCGCAAGGGAGCGGTTAGGCATTAAGGCCCGCCGCGAGGGGATGCCCGGCATGAAGCAACGCTTCTACTGGTCGCTCGATGATGTTCACGCGGGCTCCGATGATGTTCAAGAAACAGATGATGAACATCATCGAGTAAGTGACGGAAATAAAACCAGTTACGACAATGACTTACCCGATGATGTTCATGGTAATAATTTTGAACATCATCGAGAACCAACGAAAGAGGAATTACAGCGGGCCGCCTTAGACCCGGAAGAATGGCGACGGCTTGAAAACGAATCCGAGAGACAGGGAGCAGGCACGTGAGCGTTAGTGAGTCTAGACCCACAAGGCGAAGCCGGGCGCAGATTGCAACGATAAAAGCTGCGATTTACGACCAGTTGGCTGAAGAAGCGCCGTGCACCGTCCGACAAGTGTTCTATCGGCTTGTGAGTGTTGTCCCAGACTGAGCGCCGAAGTTATTGTAAACAATGGTGAGCCGAGAGGCGCTGATGGCAGTTGCCGCAAAGGGCCTGGGAGACTATCTCAATGAGCGTGCGGGAGTGGGCGAAATTGGCAATTAACGGAGGTGCAAGAATGACGAACGCTGAACTAGAACAATTGTGGAAAACCAGTAATGCGCGGATTCGCGAGCTGGAGGCGAAATATCGCGCCGGCCTTCAGATCACACGGCAGGATTGCATTGAATTGAGGACGTGCAACAAGCGACTGCGTACGGTTGCGTATGAGTCGTGGCTCCAGGCGGGCCGACCTGATGATCCGGTGTTCGACGATCTGCGGGACCCTCCACCGGAGCGGCCTTTTCCGTGGACACAGCGACCGCTTGATTTAACCGAACGAACGGAAGGGGGTGTCAACTAATGACATTTTCAGTAAGAGTTGGCGGCATGGCGGGCGAGGAAATCTCCATCCCTGATTACCCGTTCCTGCAAAACTTCACTCAGAAGCAGAACGAACTAAAGCGCGCTATCGCAAAAGCTGAAACGCGCGACAGAGAGATACAAATCGAAGCGCAGCGCGGCGATCGGCTGGCGGCAGAGAGTGGCGATCTGGCTGCATTGTCAAACGTATCTGCCGAACGCGCACGTCTCAAGCGAGAAATAGATCAAATCTACGCTGAGCAAAAGGGCCTCGAACATCAACTTGATCAATCTCGTGATGAGATGCGGCAATGGCTGGAGAACTTTGGCGGATGGATCTACCAGCGAAGAGAACTGATCAGGGAATTGGGGAAGGCTCCGGCAGTGGGAGATCCTCCGGACACTATGCGCACGCACTCAGTCGGAGAATCGCCGCGTGTACGTAGTCGGGCGGAAGTGCTGGAAGAGCTGCTTGAAGTAGTCGCGAAGCTGGCGCGTTTCTCTGGCGATCCGAAGCTGGCAACGGAATGGGCGGCAATGAAAAAGCAGATCGCAGATAGTTTGCCGTACGTGTCATTGACGACTGATTACGTTCGTCTTGGGACCGGCAAAATAATCTCCGAAGCGGAATTCAATCAACTCGCAGTTGAAGGCGGCAGTGATTCGCTTAAGGGTACGACTTCGTCACCATACCGCAAGGGCGCTCGCGTGGATCGAGCGGAGGCGGCACAGTTGGGTTTGGTTTGAATAACTTGAGAGGGAGAAACGACAATGGCAAACGAAAAGGACTTTGTGGGAGCAGAACCTACGACATTAAATCCGGCGGGAGACTCTACTAATTTGAGCCCCTTCCGAACGGGCGCGGCGGGCAACCTAACCGGCGAACGGCCGGCGAGCTGGATCACTTCGGATCAATCGGTCGCGGAGGAACAAGCAAAGTTTGACACGGCGAAGGGGAAGCCATGAGCGATGATTTACTAACTTCCCCTGGCTCGGCGATCAAAGCGGTTGACCGGCTAACGATCGCGGGCTACGGGGTCTTGTTTACTAATCCCTATGACACTGATCGCGAGGGCGATTTTTTTACGAAGGCTACGGACTTTGATTTAAGTGGTCGCCTTGATGTTAGCGGGCTCTGGCACCACAACCTTGACCCAACGGTGGATGAGCCTTTGGGCCGCGCCGCGTTTGCAATCGAGGAAGAGGGGATTCATACGCAACTAAAATTGCGCAACGATGAAGTGGGCCAGCGAGTTTTCAAACTGGCTGAACGCGGTGAGTTGGCCTGGTCTTCGGGCTCAGCCCAACATTTAGTAAGAAAAGAAAAAGTGGGCAACGCTAAGTGGATTCGCAGATGGCCGGTAACTGAGTTTTCCGTGTTGCCCGCAGTGGCAGCGGCAGAACCCCGCGCCACTGTGCGAGCATTGAAGAGTCTGTTTGATGGTCTGGTTGCTCCGTTAAGCCAGCAACAGGCAGAGCAACGAGCGTTGCAGATTTACGTCGACCTTTTAATGATGCAGCACGATCTCAGAATGCAGGGGCTAATTTCGTGAGCAGGCGAAAGATCCCCAGCAAGGCAGCGCTGGTCGAGGCGCTGCGCGCAAGTGACGGCAACATGGCGACGGTGGCGCGAAAGTTTAACTGTCACCGTTCGCTGGTCTGGCAGTACGTAGACAACGATCCAGAGTTGCGCGCGCTCACGGATGAACTAAGTGAGACTTTCATTGATGAAGCTGAGAGCCAACTTTACAGCCACATCCGCGCGGGCAATGTCGTTGCCTGCATCTTTTTTCTAAAGACTAAGGCAAGGCATCGCGGCTACAGCGAGCGGCTGGAACTGATACCGCTAGACAGGCGAGACATTGAGGTAGAACTTGGTCAGCCAACTGCATTCGAGACAGCCGATCCGGCTCAAGCAATCGACGCAGACAATACCGCAATTGCGCTTCTGGAGCAGTGACGCGCGGTATCGGCTATTCTGTGGCGGCGCTGGTTCGGGGAAGACTTACGCCGGAGTGTTGGAGATCTTGCGTCAACCGCCGAGTGTCGGAATGTCCATTGCCCCGACTTTCCGAATGCTGTCGGACTCAACGCTGCAAACATTCCTTGATGTGACGCGCAAAGGCGGCGTGTTGCGCTCCTTCACTAAATCCGACATGGTTGCGGAGCTGATTAACGGCACGCGTGTTTTGTTTCGCAGCGCAGACGAACCAGACCGGCTGAGAGGCACAAACCTGGGTTGGTTTCACCTCGACGAAGGCGGTCTATGCAGCGAGGAGATATGGTTGATTCTACTGGCGCGCCTGCGACAGGTGCCCGGTAAAGCCTGGGTCACGTCTACGCCGAGAGGCTTTAGCAATTGGCTGTACACGCGTTTCGCTAAAGCTACGTCACCTGATTATCAGGTAGTGCACTCCAGCACGAGAGAAAACATCTTCCTGCCCAAAGACTTCGTTGAAACTCTTGAAGAGGCTTATACGGCCGGGTGGCGCGAACAGGAGCTGGAAGGGTTATTTGTCGAATTGGAGGGCGCATTGTTCCGACGGCCCTGGTTTCAGTTTGTCGAGACTGCGCCACAAGACTTGCGCTGGTATCGCTACTGGGATCTGGCCGCGTCCATTAAGACGACGGCAGACTACACAGCATCATGCGCCGTGGCCCTGGGTGAGGATGGCGTGCTGTATGTGCGGGACATGATCCACGGTCGCTGGGAGTGGCCCGACGCCAAGAAAGTGATCATGCAAACCATGCTGTTCGATCCCGCCGTTGAGCATGGAGTCGAAGAGGCAATGCACGGTCTGGCTGGCATTCAGGAGTTGCGCCGCGAACCGTCAATCGCAAACGTTACCCTGCGAGGCATCAGGGTTGACCGCGACAAGGTTTCCCGAGCATTGCCAGCAGCAGCACGCGCTGAAAGCGGCAAACTTAAATTAGTGCGCGGCCCCTGGAATTCTGCGTTTCTGGATGAAGCATGTACGTTCCCACACGGCCAGCACGACGACATGATCGACTCCCTCAGCGGCGGTCTGCACATGATCAGCCAACACAAGCGCAGATTCATGATTGCCTAGGCTTTGCCTTAATAACGCGGACTGCCTCATAAACATGGTGTTTGCCTCAAAAGCCAAACGCAGTCAACTAAAGAAAAAGCGACGAGATGAGACTCGCCGCCTTTACTTGCCCGAATAATTTTGGGATCGGCCTTTTATTTTTGAGGACCTTTTCTTGCGCTAGGGGAGTTCTTCGCCACCTCGCCTTATAAAAAGAGTTTTGTGTGCTTTGGGG
>CAZVHN010000662.1:0-2897 GCA_964626895.1 uncultured Chloracidobacterium sp.
CTAAAGAATGTAGCCGACAAGCCTGCAGTGGCAGGCTTGGAACCTGGCGAGTATCTGATAGACGAGTCAGGCAGGGCGGTGCGGAAAGTGGAACGCAATTTCCCGGCTGATTTGAAGGCCAATCAGGCAGAGCTCGGTCCCGCGGAAACGCTGCGAGGGCCCGAGGCGACCACCGACAGCAATGCATATCGAACCTGGCACAAGATCGACGAAACCAACGGACCGGCTGGAAAATACTTGGTTGATGCGCAAGGTGTGCCGGTCTATTACGTGGACCCTGGAATTAATGGGACTCATCGCGTTCGACCGGATGGCTCCTCAGTTACCAAATACGACGCGCCCAAAGCGACCCTGATGTCGTATATCATTAAGGGCATCCTCAATCGGCAACTGCCTTGGGCTCTAGTTTTGTTGGGCGTGATGATCGCCATCGTGCTGGAGATGTCTGGAATTCCTTCGCTGGCATTTGCAGTTGGTGTTTATCTCCCGCTTTCATCTTCGACGCCAATCTTCCTCGGAGGTATGATCCGTTGGCTCGTCGACAAATACATTCGCGTCAAGTTCAAGGATAAGAAACTAACCGAGGAAGAGTTAGTTGCCGAAACAGACAAGAGCCCCGGCGTATTGATGGCTTCCGGCTACATTGCCGGCGGCGCGCTGGCGGCGGTTTTCATTGCCTTCTTCGCTGGACTCTGGAAGGAGAAGACGGATGCAATCGAGCTTTGGTCGCGGGCAAATAATCCTTTCTATAGCGGACCCTGGGATGACCTGCTATCGGTCATTCCCTTTGCGGTTCTCATGATAATCCTGTACCTGGTCGGTCGGGAAAAACTGCTGGCGGGCAAGAGAAGGCAGACTTAACCGACATTAGGGAGGCCTCAGAGGCAACATTTAGGAGCCATGAAGCTTCTATCAAGAGGCGCGCTGCTAAGCACTGGGCGCGCCTTCTATTTCGTGACCTAAGGACGACATCTCAATAATGCAGGTTTCCATACCACTTCGCAGATTAATCTCAATAGTTGTCTTGGTTGTACTTTCAGCTGGAGCGTTAAATTCAGCCGCGGCCGGTGCTCAAATGCCCCAGGGGCCACCCTCAGACACGGTCCGCGAGTTTTACAAATTGATGCGCGAGAGAAAGTTTCGCGAAGCATTTGCGCTCTCGATTTATCAGTCCGCGATTGAAGGATTGAAGCCTGCAGAATTTGACGACCTGCGGCCTGACTTTGAACGTTTGGCATCGGCCATCCCTGAGAAGGTAGACATTAGCGGGGAACAGATAAGCGGCGAGACTGCGACCGTGTTTGTAAGAGTCAAAGATGAGGAGAACAAAGAGCAGGCAGAGCCAGTCACCCTGATTCGCGTCAATGGCAAGTGGATCGTTGGTGACAAGGAAAACCAGGAGATAGTGAAGAAGGCTGGGAGTGAGTTTTTCTTCAACGCCCGAATCGACACCCATCATAGCGAAGTGCAAGCCCTGCTGCAGCGCATTTCATTGGCCCAACTGGTGTATAGCCAGCAACACGCGGGAAAGTTTGGTGATATGCCCGCTCTGATACTTGCAGGCCTAATACCAAAAGACCTCGAAGGAACCGAAACGACAGGCTATCGTTTTCGAATCACCGTCCCCCCCGATGGAAAAAGCTGGACTGCCAACGCTGAGCCTGCCCAGTATGGTCGTACCGGCCGCTTGTCGTTTTTCATGGATCAATCGGGAGTTAGAAATGGCGATGTGGCTGGCAAGCCGCTCCCCGCGCCGCCGCTGAAGAACTAGCCGCCGATCCCGCCCGACAGCGGTTTCTCGACCATAAACGCCTCGGCCAGGAGCGTTTGGCCGGGCAATTCAAAAATTGCCCATTGCCAGCAGCTTAGTGATTTACTTACAATAGCGGGGCGAGCATTGATTCTTTCCCCCGGTTGCCCTTTTTCCCTCACATTCGTGACAGCTTCCCGGTTGGAGAGAAGCGGGGTACGAGGTGGTGTGAGATGTCGGAGTTTCTCCGAACACTAGTGGGCCGGTTACGAGAATATGCCGGCGACCGCCGTGAGCACAGGCGCCGCGCACGCCTCCCGTTTACTCTTTCACTCCACGAACCAGGCAAAAAAGCGAACGGCCGGCGGCCGCTGCCGGGGCTGACCGGCTTCACGCGGGACATCAGCGCCACCGGGCTGGGGCTCATCGTTCCCGCAATCCGGATTGGGGGACACTACCTTGCGGGTGGTGATCGTTCACTGGAAGTTGAACTTGAGTTGCCCTCCGGGCCGATTCACATACGCGTGACGTCAGTACGCTACCAACCTGTCGATGAAGACCGAATCGAAGAAGGCTACAAGATTGGGGTGAGAATAACGGATATGAGCGCTGCCGATCGCGAACGCCTGAAATCGTACCTGAAATGAAGACGGATCTTCACTGGTCAAAAACAAGCCAACCAAAAGCCTCTGGTACGTGAAAGTCCGGTTGTTCAGTGAGCGTTGGTTGCCACGCAAGATAACCACGATCCTTGCTGCTGCCGACACAACGAAACAAATTGACCCGCCACCGCTCGCCTCGTTGAGGCTTAGGAATACGATCGCCCCAGGGGATGCGCATCGCGATAATTATTTGGCCCTTGCCGATGCGTGCTGTGGTACTCATACCTGAATCAAAGTCCCACTCAGTTTCGCGCTGACTCGGTTCCACGTGGACAGCAAGATCAATCCATTCACCCGTGGGCGCCGCTTCAAACTCTAAATAGCGATTTGGCTGTTCGGGGTTGGGCGCGAGGAAGGCTTCGCAGACATCACGGTCCCACAATCCCATCGTCTTCGTGTCGGTTTGCGGATCTGAGCTCACGATCAAGGGTTCAGTCTGGCGGCAAACAAAACGCACACAAAGCGATTCATCAGACCAGAGGATC
>CAZVHN010000663.1:0-4047 GCA_964626895.1 uncultured Chloracidobacterium sp.
CCACTCTAGGGCAATATCGGCAAGTTTACGTCCTCCGCGGAAATACCGAGACTGGTGGCTTGTTCATAGCCCCACCATAGCAAGGCTTCCCGATCTGACGTGGAAAGATAGCTGTGTAACTGATTCCACACCTGGTATGAGTGATTGTATTGCATAAGGTTTCTTAACAATCCAGGTAGATCAACTTCCGGAAAGTCACCAGGCTGCGTAACCTCGAGGGCAATCATTCGCTCTTCGAGTCTTGATAGTGGAATCGGCTCCACTCTGCTTAGAGACTCAGCATCGTTTGCCTGGACCGTCCGCCCGAAGTGGCCGGCAATTGTCTCTCTAATCCGTGGCACTATTTCAGGGGCATGCTTGAACAACTCAGACTGAACTTCACACGGCAACGAAAAAAGCATCGACCATGTGAACCATAAATTGACTTGCTCCTGGTCGATAAAAAAGCGGTTCACCCAATGGTAGAGACTGAGTGAGTCTTTCTCATTGTAGTGACGTTCTATGAGAGCGAAGGTATCTCGGAGTAGGGATTCAATGCCGAAACGGTAGTTATCAGGAAAGCCTGGATCGCCATAGCCGATATCAACACGAATACCGTCGTGTCTTATTCCTTCCCAATTGTGGCGCCAAAAATGAAGGGCAGCATCAACCAAGCCAACAGGGTGTGATGAGATGGCGGCTGACACACCGGTCCTGGACAACACCGGTTGACAGCGCTTAATTCCCAGTATGCGAAAAGCATCTGCCCAGTAGATGATTTCGCGAACGTTAGAGAGACGAATTGCTTCGATCACGACTTAGACTTCGGATGCCGAGGCCCGTTTTGTATTGCATCTCGTCGTCGACATAAATAACAGCTAAATAGATCGCTCCCTCCCGTAGCTCCTGTTGACAAAACCAGCTCGGCATACGGCCTTAATTCGCGTCCATCAAAATACACTGCAACCTCCAACACGATTGCGGATTGCGTGGCGGATCATTTCGAAAGATACCCTTTTTGGCGAACTACGTTCCTTGCCAGGACTGATTCGTGCGCTTCGTCGTAGGCACTTTGCAAGATCCCATCCTCTTTCCAGTCAGCGAAGTACTTCAGTATTTCTGAATCCTGAAAGAGCTGCTCCAATGCTGAATTGACGATGTTCCTTCTGACTGTGTCCGGCGCGGCGGAATAGGCTCGCGCCAAGGATGTCTTTAGAGTGTTCATGGCGGATTTTGGAACAGCGGGATCGTCCCAAAGGCGCTGGAACCAGCGGGCAAAGTCGTACCCTGCAGTTGTGGTTGAGTCAGCCCACTCACCATCAGGATTCTCGAGCATGGAACGCTCATAATAACGGCGAACAAACTCGAAATACTCTTCTGGTCGCAAGGGTGGATTGATTCGGCTGTCGTGCTTTGGATTTGCGAGCAAAGACATGAGCGCACCGGCTGCTTCGATATCATCCGTCGTCATCCAACGACGAACGGTTGAAGCGTCTAGGGGAGTATATCGATCAAATTCATCGATGATCTCTTCCAAATCCGAATGACTTCGATTGCTAGAAGACATTGAAAATCTCCTCAGTAGTGATTTTGGTCACGATCAAAAAATTAGATCCCGAGATTCGACTCTAATGTGCATAAGCAGGAGCGGCTGCAGCTCCGCCAGTTGCGAGTGCTCGAAGCAGGGCGGCTACCGCCGGAGGCCCGCCGACTAGTACCGCGCCTCCAGCAATGCTGCCGAAAAGAACCTTTTTCCAGAAGATCTCCATCTGCCGGGCTGATTCTTCTTGCATTCTTAGTTCCTCCAGTCCTGGGCCAATGGATCGTCTGGCATCCGCGGGCTTCGGGACCGGAACAGGTGAGCCCGGCGGCCCGCAGTTTTTGCATTTCTCGTCAAAGATCTTCTTGCAGTTGAAGAACGACCGTAGCGAATCCGGAGTGGTTACCCTACCCGCCTGATCCGTCTTGGTGAGGAGATTGCCCGCCAGGTCGTAAGTAAAGTTTTCTTCCAGCCTTCCCGCCCCTGGAGTTGCTTCCGGATACCTGATCTTCGTCAGCCGGTTGAAATCGTCGTAGGTGTAGTTGGTCGTGTGGCTGAGCGCGTCCGTCACGCCGGTGAGGTTCGACATCAGGTCGTAACTGTAGCTGGTGACGTTGTTCGCGGCGTTGGTTTCGCTTGAGACTCGGTAGGCGGCGTCGAAAGCGAAAGTGGTTTCATTGCCACGCGGGTCTTTGATCTTCGTGCGTCGGCCAGCCAGGTCGTAGGTAAATAAGACGAAGTTGGTATCCGGATAGATGATTTTCTTCAAGCGGCCAGCCAGGTCGTATTCGTAACTCGTAACCTGGTTAAGCGCATTGGTGATGCTGGTGAGCCGACCTCGCGCATCGCGCATCGTAGGCGATATTGGTCTGATTGTTCAGCGCATCCGTGCGCCGGGTCAGGTTTCCGCTGGTATCGTAAGCGAACGTTGTCGTGTTGTTGCGCGGGTCGGTGACGGTCAACAACTGACCAAGCGCGCCGTAAGTAAAAGTCGTGGTGTGGTTCAGCGCGTCTTTTGTCGTAAGCAGATTTCCCTGAGCGCTGTATGTGTTGGTAGTGATACCACCCATCTGGTCCGTGCGCGTCAAGACCTGGCCAAGGGAGTTGTAGGTGTAAGTCACTGTGCCCGTGGCATCGGTCTCGGTGAGCATGTCACCCGTGCTGTTGTAGGTGTAAGTGGTCGCGTGATTGAGCGCATCGGTCTTGGAAGTGACGTTTCGTTGGCTGTCGTACGTCCAATTCTGAATCTGCGAACCACCACAGCCGCAGAGTCCTTCCACTTGAGTAACGACATTCCGTCCTTTGCTCTTGTCGAAGAAGTATTTCGTGACGTGTCCCAGCGCGTCGGTCACGTCGGTTTGCGTCGCGCTAACGTAATTGAGCGTATAGCGCTCCGTTCCGTTTCCCGCAACCTCGGAGGTCAGAGCGCGGCCCTGCGAATCGTAGGTGTGCGACTCGAGCACGTTGTTTAGCGCATCTTTGACTGTGGTGAGATAGACATTGTTGCCCGAGAACACGTCGGTGAAAACAAACTTCGATCCATCCGCATAAGTAACGCTCGTCAGTCTTCCTAAATAAGCATGAGTGTAGGTGGCAATCGTGCCTGTGCTGTCGCTCATGGTGGCGATCTTCGTGTAGCCGTCGTAAGTCAGATTTATGGTCCGGCCTGACGCATCCGTTATGGTCACCGGATTGCCACTACCGTTTAGCGTAAGGCTGATTGTGTTTCCGTTTTGATCGGTGAAGGAAACGAGCTTGCCGCTGGTGTTGAACTGATGCACCCGGCCACCCTTAAAAGTCAGCGTGTAGGTGTTATCGACGTTTTTGACAACCTGTCCGTAGAAATCGAGCGGCTGCCTGGGCGTGTAAATAGTGCTGCTGCTCGATGCACGGGTGAAATAAACAGAGCGGCCATCAGGCAGGCTCAGCCGCATAAGCGTGGTTCCGTAAATAGTGATTGATTCGTCGAGAATCGAACTCCAGCTATAACCAAACAGCCCGGCAGACTGCTTCTTGCTGTTGTAAGTGCGCGTGACTTCCAAGCCCTCGCCAAACCCCGGCAACCGGTAGTCGGTCTGCTGAATGTACATGTTGCCGTTTGTGACATTTACCGGCTTGCCCACCTTGCTCTCGCAAGACGGCGGGCCAGAATTCACACTGCCCTCGATATCTCCAGCATACAGAGTGATAGTTATCATCTCAGTTTGACTCGGTTGGATATTGCAAGGAGTTGTATTGATGAACCCCTGAATGTGGAACTGATAGGTGCCCGGGTGAGACAACGTGAAGTATTTTGGCCCCGTGGAATTGGAGGCCTGCGTGTCGAGAACATTCCAATTTGCAGTTGTGCCATTGGGATTCCTGCCAAAGACCGAGCCCAGAGAATAAAACCCATTCAGACCGGTCGTTGTAGACGCATCGAGCGTAATATAAATCTGGCCCAGCGTGCGGTTGTAGACAGCGCCGGTAGGCACACAACAGCAAGCCATTCCTGTGCACTGACCGAAGGCTGTGGCTATGGAGTCGAT
>CAZVHN010000664.1:0-11432 GCA_964626895.1 uncultured Chloracidobacterium sp.
GGCGTCCAACGCCGCCGAGGCAATGTCCGCGTCGGTCTTCTTGAACAGCGGTTTTACCTGAATCTCATTGGCAACCGCGCTAACACCATAGGTTCTGAGCGCTGCGCGCTCGGCAGCCAACTTCTCAGCGTAGGTGTTGACAAACCCCGTCAACGTCACGACCCCATTGTCGGTCGCGACGCCGAGGTCAGTCGACGTAATTTGTGGTTCCCAGTCGAGCTGTCGCTCGACTCTGTCGCGCAGATCTGTGTCTGCGATATTGCTTTTTGCTCTATGAAATAGAATCATCGCGCCATACCCTGTTCTCACGAACACGCGGTCTCGATGAAGCCTTTCCCGAACCGGACGAGCACCTTTCAGCGCATCCGGCTCTCCCTCACGAGCGAGCTCTCTTCAGATAGTGAACACCACCCTCGGTACCCCGAGAGCATTTCTTCTCCGAAGTACTCATGACTATGGTCCTTCGCCTTG
This sequence comes from uncultured Chloracidobacterium sp., assembly GCA_964626895.1. GTDB lineage: Bacteria > Acidobacteriota > Blastocatellia > Pyrinomonadales > Pyrinomonadaceae > PSRF01. The sequence goes on from CAZVHN010000664.1 coordinate 472, forward strand.
CAAACGGTGTTACCGTCTCCCGGGATGGACATTACTCCACCGACTACTACGACCACTCTGCCCCGTACCACGACTAGTCACTCAGCCAACCTATCCCTCGTTTCCGCGGGAAGTCGCAGTTCGGTTCCGGCGTAGCTCGCATAGTAATTTACCCACCGACTTAGGTCTCCTTCCGATCCCATTACTTGGGGGCACCAAGCTTGAAATTTATCCGCGAGATTTGCGAAGACCTCGCGACCCTGCGACTCGCAACCAGAACCACTAGTCGCAGGACGAAACAATCGAGAATTACTCTTTCTTGTTTCGCTCATCTCCCACACCACTTAGTTTCCTTAGATGTGTTAATGAAAAGGATCTCGGATTCGACAATTACCGTCTGACCCTCTCGGTTTCCGTGGCGTGCTCTTTTTGGGAGTGAAACGCTCCCGCAAGCCTCGCCCGTTTCCCCTGCAAGCTTGATCTCATGCCCGTCCGTTGCGGCTTATGCAACGACCTTCGGCAGGGTTAGGACGCCACTGCTTCGCCAGTGACGACCGGTTCCAACCGGCCTTGCTATGCGGCCTTTTCGCCGCGCCCTCTGGCTTCCATAACTCAATCCTCTCTTTTCAAACAGCATTCTTCTTCTAGAAGCGACTGCGACTCACCGAAGAGCTTTGGCAGTGGCGCTCCTTTCTTTTTCTGTTGCAGCTTCCTTTTAGAGCAAGATGTATGCCTACGCAAAACCAAAGTTCAAAATTGATACTGCTGCAAGATTGGCAAAACAGCGGTGAACTGGAAAGTGAGGATGCGTACTTTCCCGCACGCTCATGAGGAACTTTGCGCAATGTGTGCGAGGCGGGCCTTACGCTGGCTGAAGAAGTTAAGCGAGTGCCCGAAGCAACTGTAAATATCTGAGGGATTTGAAAGAGCGCGCGGCCGGCGCAAATTTATACGCTGAGGTGAAATAACAAGCGCGAGGTTTCGCGCAATCAATTGGGCATCCGACTCTTCTTCCCAAGTAACAAGGTAAGTCTGTTTCCAAACAAGCATTAGGCATAAAGGTTGCAGTTGGAGATTGCCGTTGGAAGTGTCAATTGCATTAAAAGTCGAGCGCGGGCGCGCTCGGCCCTTGACGCATCTCCTTTTGACTGGAGAGTTCCAGTTGACGAAAAAAAGAGCACAAAGATGAAGGTCGTAAAGAGGAATCAAATGAGAAAGCGTCCCAACGCGCTGCAAAGCAGACGGCCTAAGGAGCATGCGACGTTGGGCTATCAGCAGCCCAGGCCGGCTGGAAATAAGCTTCTGCCCTGAGAAGTATTTCAAGCAGGGTCGTAACGTGTTAAAAAAGAGAGCTGATTTCACCTTCACCATCAAGGTCGCGCTCGGTGCGGCGGCTGCTTTGCTCGTTCTCGCTTCATGGCTTATTCATCCGGCCATGTCGGGAGAGATGAGGGAAGCCGGAAGATTGTTGGTCTGGCTTCTCATGATTGGGGTCGGGGTCGCGGCTCTCTTCGCGTTGATTCTTGGAAGGAGCTCCAGATCGAAATCTGGCAGATCCTGATCCGAAAATGAAGTGGGTGCTTGGCGCGGATGGTGTTTAGACTTGGAGCGCGAGAGAGGTTACGACTTACGGCGCACCACCTGATGCTGGGTCAGGGAATTTGTTAAAGGGTAGCGTTCGAGCAATGGGAGTGTAAGGCATCTTTGGTGAAGGACAGTGGAATGTCAGGTGACCGCTCGTAGAGGTTTCCCCAGTCTTCAGCACGAGAAGCTTCCGTCCTCACGCAGGATGTAAACATCACCGTCCGCACCAAACTCGCCAAACACCGGGCGCTCCCGGGCGTCAATCGCTTTGATTGTAGGACGACCAATGTGCGTGAAGATCAACCTCTTAACTTTGTATTTTCGAGCGTCGCGGGCGACCTGCTCAACGCAAGCATGACCGCCTACACGGCCACGGAAAAGTATTGGTCTTTTCCATCCTGCGGCTTCAGCAAACATTAGGTCTCCGTCTTTGGCCCACGATGGGAAGGCGAAAAACTCAGGCGCCCACACTATTTTCTTACCACCAGCACGAATTAAGTATCCCCACGTCGGGTGAGAAGTATGAACCACAGCGCGAGGCTCGACCGTCAGTCCGTCTGCCTTATAGGTCCCGACCACGGGCTGGAGACTTTTTGATTCGGCTAGTTTGCGAATATCCCCAATTAACTCGCTTCGCTCATCAGTTACCAGCCAGGCACTGAGTCCGCGGCTCGTAGTTGCACCCGGCCCGCCGTCGATCATCACGCGTGAAACTCCGCATTCGACGAGCAGGCCGGCAGGTGCATAACGTGGTGAGTTCATCGCGCCCACGCCAAGAAGCGTAAGTCGCAATAGTTCAAGGTTCGAGTTCAATTGGCTACGTAGATGAAACCTCGAGCAACGAGAGAGCGGGGCACGCCCCGCCGCTCGCATTGTGTTTAGTATTACTGAACTGCGCCGAGATCTCTTAGGCCGCTGCTTTTGCTTTGGCCGACTCTTCGCCCTGTTTGATCTCCAGGCGACGCGCCCGCGGTTCACGTTCCGGCGCTTCCATCGTTATTTGAAGCACACCATCAGTGAATTCGGCAGATGCCGTATCAGTCTTTGCACCTTCGGGCAGGGGTATCTGACGATAGAAACTGCCGTAGCTGCGCTCACTGCGATAATATCCCTCGCGCTTCTCTTCCGTCTCCTCTTTTCGTTCCCCGGAGATCGTGAGGACGTTATCGGCTAATTCCACCTTAACGTCATTCTTCTTCAAGCCGGGCAGATCCGCGCGGACAACGAACTGTCCATTCTTCTGTCGCACTTCGATCTCAGGCACCCAGCCCACATGTTCAAACTCTCTGGTGAACGGGAAGAACTCTCTTCCGAAGAGACTCGGAAACCGAAAACCCTCAAACTCTTCGAAAAGTCGCTCCATGTCGGTCGCAAACCGGCGCATGAACCCAAACGGGGTAGAAGCTGTAATCGGCTTCGCTTCCGTCGGTGCCAGTTCAGTTGATTGCTCCTTAGTCTCTTTCTCTTTGTTTTCTTTCATGATTCTCCTCTTTCTCATTCAACGATTTAGCCGGCTAGCATCAGGAACTCCAACGTGGCCACGCTGCCAGCCAAATCAAAAGTATGGATCTATCCGGAGATGGTCCCTGATCTCTGCGACACCTGGGGCGTGACTGATCGATCCGACAACAGCACGTTTCTCCTGCCACGAGTGAACGCGACCGAACAGGTCTACCGCACCATCGTGGACCTCGATTCGCAGTCGCTCGGCCTCGCGATCGGCGCGTCGCTCCAGCGCGTACTCCATCGATTCCCGCAGTTCTTCTGGATCGACTTTTCTAGGTACAATGCTGATTTTGTTAATTACGCCGACGACACCTTCCAACCGCAGAACGGCCCGCTCTGTATCCTGCCGTTCATGCCACAGGGCCACCTCTCCCTCGAGCGTAACCCAGCCATCCGATACAGTGGACTGGATGCGCTCGTCGGGGACAAAAGCATCCCATTGCAAGACATGACGGAGTGCTCGGGCTATGTCAGCATCTGTTCTTGTGAAGTCGTCGGCTGGTTTGACCTCGATTTCGTTAGCGACATCCAACACGCCGGCTATGCGGTGGGCAGCCTCTTGCGCAGCCAGTTTCTTTGCATAACTGTCGACGGTGCCTTCCAACGTCACAATTCCGTCGAGCACTTCCACTCCAATCTCGGACCAGGCGATACGCGAGTCCCATTTCAACTCGCGCAAAACCTGTTGTTTGATCTCACTGTCGCTCTTCCTGTTCATAGCTCTCTCTTTCTGTTTACACTCAGCCTCTAGGTCCCAAAGGCCCCTACAGAGTTCTCGGTTTTGCGGCAATGCAACTGTTCTGGGAACCAAGTCAGACGCCGACCGTCGCCTGCGCCTGCTGCATTGGAAGACGGTGCTGGCAAATCGACTTGTAGGTGTTCACTACATCGCCGTAGGACAGCTCAGGCGCCTTCTTATCGCTCGCCTCTTCCGCTTTGAGCACGACATCGTTCATCGACAGAATGCCTTCCAGTTTTCCATCGGCAGCAATTACGGGAAGCCGTCGCACCTTATTTTCCTGCATAGTTTTTAGCGCGCTGCGAACGTCGTCTTCGGGCTTACAAGCGAAGACTTTTCCCGAAATCACGTCCTCAACTGCGACGTTCGACAAGTTCCGATTTTTCAGAGTCGCCGCCATACAGATGTCACGGTCGGTAATCAAACCGACCACCTTCCCGCCTTCGGCAACTACCGGAAGAATTCCACAATCGTTTTCCCACATTAGCCCTGCCGTCGCCGACAAATTGTCGGTCAACGTACAGACCTTCGCGTTTGTACTCATTATTTCTTTAACTTTCATTGCTACTTCTCCTTACTGCGGCACACCTACTCACAGCCCACAAAATTGAGGGCCGGGCACATCTCTAAAAAAGCAAGCGTCTATTTAATTAAGCACGCAACGAACGTACCGGGAGCAGTCCCCGGAGAAACGCTGGCAACTATTAAGTTGAGAACTTTTTTGCTGTGGAAAGTTTCCGCCAATTTGGGGAAAAACGCGCAATCAGGTGGGCCCACGCAGTTCCAAACAAGTCGATATTGAGGGGACGACGAGGGTACAAGGCAGGCATATGCATTGCAATCAACAGCGACGGAATCATTGATGAGAGGAAGTTGTCTATGGCGCACAAACACGTTCTTTTTCGCTCAGCGGCACGTGAAAAGATCCTTCAAGGTGCGAGTGCGCTCGCAGATGCGGTGCGTGTAACGCTTGGTCCCAAATCCAAATCCGTTTTGATTGAGAAGAAATGGGGCAAACCGATCGTCTGCAACGACGGTGTCACCATTGCCAAAGAGTTCGACCTTGAAGACGCCGAAGAAAACCTCGGCGCACAGATGATTTGCGAAGCGGCGGAGCGGACCGGCGAGGAGGTTGGCGACGGAACCAGCACGGCCACAGTTCTGGCGCACGCGATTCTCGCGGAGGGAGTACGCAATCTCGCCGCTGGCGCGAGCGCGGTTGATCTAAAGCGAGGACTCGATCGCGGCCTTCGTGTAGCCGTCGCGGCGCTAAAAGACATCTCTCGTCCAGTGAGCAGCCGAAAGGAAAAGGCCCAGGTCGCGACTATCTCTGCCCATAACGACTCGAAGATTGGCGAGTTGGTGGCCGACGCGGTCGAGAAAGTTGGTCAGGAAGGCGTCATCTCGGTAGAAGAGGCTAAAGGTACTGAAACCACGCTCGAAGTTGTCGAAGGCATGCAGTTCGATCGGGGTTTTCTCTCACCCTATTTCATTACTGATGCGGAGAAGTTGGAAGCGATCCTGGTCGACCCACTCATCCTGCTCTCCGAGAAGAAGATTACCAATTTGAATGATTTGCTGCCGTTGCTGGAACAAGTCGCCAAGATGAGCGCTTCGTTAGTCATCATCGCGGAAGACATTGAAGGCGAGGCATTGGCAACTCTGGTCGTCAATAAGATTCGGGGAGTGCTGCCGTGTACCGCGGTCAAGGCACCCGGGTTCGGCGATCGCCGTAAAGCGATGCTCGAAGACATTGCAATTCTCACAGGAGCAAAAGTAATTGCCGAAGAGCTTGGACTAAAGCTGGAAAAGGTGACTCTCAACGAACTCGGCAAAGCCAAGCGAGTAGTGAGCGATCGCGAGAACACAACCATCATCGGTGGTGGCGGCGCGAAAGAAGCTATCGAAGCGCGTTGTGCAGAGCTTCGGAAACAGATCCAAACGACTACCTCCGACTACGATCGCGAGAAACTCGAAGAACGCTTGGCAAAGCTGGCGGGCGGCGTTGCGGTGATCCACGTTGGCGCTCCGTCGGAAACGGAAATGAAGAGTCGCAAAGAAGCATTCGAGGATGCAATCAGCTCAGCTAAAGCCGCGATAGCTGAAGGCATTGTTCCGGGCGGAGGTCTGGCCCTCTTGCGCGCGATCGACTTAGTGGAACGAGAAGCTGCGAAATGCGAAGGCGACGAACGAACCGGTCTCTTGATCCTGAAGCGCGCTCTCGAGGCGCCCACGAGACAGATTGCCGAGAATTCATCGGTAGATGGCGGCGTTGTTGTCGACAAAATGAGGCACGGTAGTGGTAATTACGGCTTTGACGCAGCGCGCGACCAGTATTGCGATCTCATCGAAGCGGGAATCATTGACCCGACAAAGGTCGTTCGTGTGGCACTCGAGAACGCAGTCTCCGTTTCGAGTGTGCTCCTGCTAACCGAAGCCACCCTCACCGAAGCACCCGAGAAGAAGGCGAATCGCGCCGCGGCCCTCGAGCAAATGCCGGAGTAATCACAATTAAACTAAAGGCGTGGATTGATGCCCTGGCAAACGATTGTAAAGTCTCGAAGAAATCTGGGCCTGGTTCCAAACCTGGGCGACTATGAAAAGGCCTGCGCCGATTTCTCATGGAGCAAAGCTCGACTTGAGTTGGACGGTCTTCCTGATGGCAAGGGACTAAACATTGCTCACGAAACCGTTGACCGCCACGCGGCAGGGCCTCTGTCAAATCGCATAGCGATTAGGTGGCTTGGCAAGAGTGGAGAAACTCGAGACTATTCCTTCGCAGAGCTTCAGCACCTCAGCAACCGATTTGCCAACCTCCTTCAGCAACTGGGAGTAACAAAGGGCGAAACAGTTTACGTACTTGCTGGCAGGATTCCCGAACTCTACATCGCAGCTCTGGGTACGCTGAAGAACCGAAGTGTCTTCTGCCCGCTCTTCTCGGCATTCGGCCCGGAACCGATCAGATCGCGAATGGCCATTGGCCAAGCTAAGGTCCTGGTCACTACGGTTCCGCTTTACGAACGCAAGGTCGCCCCTTTTCGTGAGAGCCTGCCCAGTCTCAAACACATCATTCTTGTTGGAGACAACCAGAAGCGGACGAGTGTTGACGGTACATTGGACTTTCACGGTTTAATGGATGAAAGCAGCGACAAGTTTACAGTTGGACCAACTGATCCCGAAGACATAGCCCTGCTTCATTTCACCAGCGGCACTACTGGTACACCGAAAGGAGCAGTTCATGTCCATGAGGCGGTCGTAGCTCATCACATCACGGGAAAGCTGGCGCTCGACCTGCATCCGGATGACGTCTTCTGGTGTACCGCTGATCCTGGATGGGTGACGGGTACTTCCTACGGGATTATCGCTCCTCTGACAAACGGCATAACCAGCATCATCGACGAGGGCGATTTCGACGCTGAAAGGTGGTATCGCATCCTTCAAGATCAGCGAGTATCCGTTTGGTACACCGCGCCGACGGCGATTCGCATGATGATGAAAACAGGTGCCGAGTTGGTGCGTAAGTACGATTTGTCGGCATTGAGGTTCCTCACGAGCGTTGGTGAACCGCTCAATCCCGAGGCAGTGGTTTGGGGCCGAGAGGCGTTTGGCTTGCCCTTCCATGACAACTGGTGGCAAACGGAGACGGGCGGAATCATGATTGCCAACTACGCGTCGATGGATATCAAGCCCGGTTCGATGGGCCGTCCGCTTCCTGGCATTGAGGCGGCGATCGTCAAAAAGAGTGAAACGGGATTGGTGGAAGTAATCGAAGACCCGGGGGCGCAAGGTGAGTTAGCTTTGCGTCCGGGCTGGCCCTCGATGTTTCGTACTTACCTGAACGAAACCGAACGCTATGAGAAATGTTTCGCAGGCGGCTTTTATCTAACCGGAGATCTTGCGCGTAAGGACAGCGATGGCTATTTCTGGTTCGTGGGACGCAAGGACGATGTGATTAAGACGTCAGGCCATTTGATTGGGCCATTCGAGGTGGAAAGCACCTTGATGGAACACAGGGCCGTTGCCGAGGCTGGCGTCATCGGAAAGCCAGATCCAGTAGCGATGGAGGTTGTTAAGGCCTTCGTCTTACTGAAGGATGACTACAAACCTTCAGACTCGTTGAGGCGTGAGCTGCTCGGTTTTGCGCGCCTTCGGCTGGGCGCAGTCGTGGCGCCAAAGGAAATTGAATTCGTGACAACGCTGCCACATACACGCAGCGGCAAAATCATGCGACGGCTACTCAAAGCACGTGAGATGGGTTTGCCTGAAGGCGACATCTCAACTCTGGAGGCAAGCTAGATGAGTACTGCCATTGAAACAAAACAGCCCGCGCCGCCAACGGAGCACGCACTGGCGCTGCTGCGTGAGATGCTACGTATCCGCCGTTTCGAAGAAAAATGCGTTGAACTCTACAGCCTCGGCAAAATCCGCGGCTTCCTCCATCTATACATCGGCGAAGAGGCCGTCGCGGTTGGCACAATGCAGGCGCTGCGCGCCGAAGATCGCATCGTCTCGACCTATCGCGAACATGGCCATGCGCTGGCGCGCGGGATGCCGATGGGCCCGCTGATGGCCGAAATGTATGGCAAAGCCAATGGGTGCAGTCGTGGGCGGGGCGGTTCGATGCACCTGTTCGACATCTCGCGCCGTTTTTATGGCGGGTACGCCATTGTTGGCGGTGGATTACCGATCGCTGTGGGGCTGGCGCTCGCCGACAAGATGCAGTCTCGTGCAAGCATCACCGCTTGTTTTTTCGGCGATGGCGCCGTAGCGGAAGGCGAATTCCACGAATCAATGAACCTCGCGGCGCTCTGGAAGCTGCCGGTCCTCTTCATCTGCGAGAATAACCTCTACGCGATGGGCACTGCGCTCGAACGACATCAGGCGCAAACAGACATCGCATTGAAAGCGGCAGGTTATGGTGTGCCCGCTGACGCAGTTGACGGGATGGACGTCACTTTAGTTGAAGCTGCGACGCTTTCTGCAGCCGAACGAGTACGCGCAGGAAACGGGCCATACTTGCTCGAATGTCGCACTTATCGCTTTCGCGCCCACTCGATGTACGACCCTGAGCTGTATCGGAGTAAAGAAGAGGTCGAAGAGTGGAAGAAGCGCTGCCCAATTTCGAGATTTGAAGCTCGTCTCCGTGAATCGGAAGAGATCAGCGAAGCTGACTTCGCGGCAATCGAGAAGACCATCGAGTCTGAGATTGACGAAGCGGTTGCCTTTGCCGAAGCAGGCCCTTGGGAGCCCGTGGAAGACTTGATGAAAGACGTGTACACACCCACGACAAACATCCGTTGAATCGTCGGTAGTTAGAGAAACATGACGAAGATTACCTATCGTGAAGCGGTCCGGGCAGCATTGCGCGATGCGCTGCTAACTGATCCGCGCGTGTTTCTCATGGGAGAAGACGTTGGCCGCTACGGCGGGGCATATGCATGCAGCCATGGATTGCTGGAGGAGTTTGGACCAGAGCGGGTACGTGACACACCGCTTGCGGAATCCACGTTTGTTGGGGCCGGTATTGGAGCGGCTCTCGGCGGCATGCGCCCGATTGTCGAAGTGATGACGGTTAACTTCAGTCTGCTTGCCCTGGACCAAATTCTGAATAACGCCGCGACGTTGCGGCACATGTCAGGAGGCCAGTTGAGTGTCCCGGTGGTCGTGCGCATGGCTACGGGTGGCGGGCGTCAGTTAGCGGCGCAACATTCCCACAGCCTCGAGGGGTGGTACGCCCACATCCCCGGGATCAAAGTGCTCACGCCCGCCACCATCGACGATGCAAGATGGATGTTGCCGGCGGCGCTGGCTGACCCAGATCCGGTGTTCATCTTTGAGCACGCACTGCTTTATCCGATGGAAGGTGAGCTGAGTAATGAGGCGGGTCCAGCAGACATAAAGAAAGCGGTCGTACGTCGAGCGGGTGAGAGCATCACATTAATCACCTTTTGCGGTTCTCTCTTCAAGACGCTTGAAGCTGCGTCACAACTTGCCTCGCAAGGAATAGAAGCCGAGGTCATCGATCTCCGCGTACTTCGACCGCTGGATAGTGCAACCATTCTGACGTCCGTCGCGAAGACGCATCGCGTTGTGATCATTGATGAAGGCTGGCGGACTGGTAGCTTCGCCGCGGAGATTAGCGCGCAAATCATGGAGGGAGCTTTTGACGAGCTGGATTCTCCTGTTACACGCATATGCAGCGCCGAAGTGCCGATGCCGTATGCAAAGCACATGGAGGATGCGGCGCTACCGCAAGTCAGTTTAATTGTGAAAACTGTAAACGAGATGTTCCAGAGCCATGGCTGAGTTTGTAATGCCCACACTTGGGGCCGACATGACCGCCGGCACCTTGTTGACCTGGATGAAGAAGCCGGGCGGCGAAGTGAAACGCGGTGAGATCATTGCTGAAGTCGATACAGACAAGGGTGTCATCGAAGTTGAAGTATTCACCAGCGGTATTATCGAGAAACTGCTAATTGAGCCCGGCGAGGAGGTGCCTGTCGGGACTGTTCTGGCAATCATCCGCGAGGAAGGTGAAGCGCCGGGCGCAGAGCTGCCAACGGTCAGTGTGCCATCCATTCCCACAGAAGTCTCAAAACCTGCCGCGATAATTTCTCCTGCGCCAGGACAGCCTCGAGTACACATTTCACCGGCGGCGAAGAAGCTGGCAAGCGAGTTGGGTATTGATCTCTCACGAGTAACTGGGACGGGGCCCGGCGGACGCATACAACGGGCAGACATTGAACGCGCGGCGTCCGCCAAACCGACGCCTACCTTCGCTCACGACGCCGCGGCTGGGAGGCAAGAGCGGATGCGACGAACAATCGCGGCCGCGATGGCCCGCTCCAAGCGGGAGATTCCGCATTATTACCTGAGCACGACGATCGACATGAGCAATGCCATGGCATGGCTTGCTGCCGAAAACCGGAAAAGACCTGTAGTCGATCGGTTGTTGTATGGCGTGCTTTTGATCAAGGCAGTAGCGCTGGCGCTGCATGAAGTTCCAGAACTGAACTCGCTTTGGAAGGACGAAAAACTAAATCATTGTCCAGAGATTAACGTTGGCGTGGCCATATCTTTGCGCCAAGGCGGACTTGTCGCCCCAGCACTGCTTTGTACAGATCGCCAAAACCTCGACGAGTTAATGAAGAAC
>CAZVHN010000665.1:0-8132 GCA_964626895.1 uncultured Chloracidobacterium sp.
CGAATGGCAGCTGAACCGTTCGTACCTGCTGGTTCAGTTTAGAGTTCATCATCAAGCTTTAGCTTGTCCGCAACGCTAAGCCGCAACCTAAAGGTTGAACTCTGAACTTCCGGACTCAAAATGAACCATTACCCGCACGAGGCTGCGGCGCAGGTTAACCAACTATCGCTGGCAGGTCGATTCGGCCTCCTGGTCCGGCCAGAGACCTGCTGCAGAGTCTTCGACGGATCTCTCACAACCGCTCGCACGCCAAATGACGAATGACAACTGTCAAATCTGTCAAATGACAAATGGGAAATGGTTCGTGCTTAGAGAGGGAAGACGGGACCACTGCCTTTGGGTTTTAGGTCCCCCGTCTGCTAATAACTCTTCTGAAATGAGTTCTAAACCTCAAAGAACGGCCATCACAAAAAGGGAGTTGATTTTGGTCGATTCGCTTCGCACACCCGCGCAGGTGCAGCGGTTTCTCAGCTCAATGCCGTACAACTGGGAAAGCGACGGTGGGACGCTCCGTTCTTTTCGTGAAGTGCTCAAAAGAAAGGAGGCCCATTGCCTGGAAGCCGCTCTGGTAGCCACGGTGCTTCTCGAACAGCATGGGTATCCTCCACTTCTGTTAAGCCTCGAATCCTGGGACAAACTCGACCACGTCATCTTTGTGTTTCAGAAGAACGGCCTGTGGGGCTCGATTGGTCGCTCACGCGATATCGGGCTACATGGCCGTCGTCCAGTGTTTCGCCGGCTGCGAGATCTGGCTTGGAGTTATTTCGATCCCTATATCGATTTCTCCGGACGCATCACTGGGTATGGTCTGGCAAATCTTTATGATCTGGGCAACTACGACTGGCGCTTCTCCCCGAAGAACGTCTGGAAGGTAGAAGAGCATCTGCGCGTGATACCGCATCGCTCGATTCGCTCTTCGGATCGCAGATATGAGAAGTGGCACGAGCGCTACAAGGAGTTTAAGAAACAGCATCCCGACAAAAGGCCCGCGTATTATGATAATCGCCGGCAGTGGTTGCTGTAGCGAAACCTCGAACACAGTTCGATTGGGATTCAGGACCCATGCTATACTCCCGCTCAGTCCTCACTGGAGAATCTATTATGGTTTGGGTAAACACTTCTCCTCTCGTTAAGACCTACACACTGGAAGAATTCTGGGCCCTTCCCGAACCTCCAGATCACTCTAAGCTCGAACTCATTGCCGGAGTCCTCTATATGACCCCTCCTCCTGGCTACACTCACGATAACGCCGTAAGCAGATTGATCCGTCTATTCTCAGAGTATCTGATGAAGTCCGGCTATCCGGGAACTCTATATGTACCGCGCGCCGCGATTTGGATCAGCGCGAATACTTACCTCGAGCCTGACCTGTTTTATGTTTCCGCGGAGACAGAAGCAGCGCTGGATCCCGAACATCGCACCACAGCCGATCTCGTAATCGAGGTTATCTCTCCCGGTTCGGCCATCTACGATCGCAACACCAAGGCTGATACTTATGCCGCACTCGACATTAAGGAGCTTTGGCTGGTTGATGAAACATTCGAAACGATCGAAGTTCGGCATCAAACTGGGAAGGATTTTGATGCAGGCGTGGTGTTTACAAGAGGTGAGAAACTGAACTCTGTCGTACTACCTGACCTCAGCTTAGCTGTCAGCCAAGTCTTCGAAGGCTAGAGTTGGGTGTTCAAAGCTCCGTGATCAATCTACGTCCTTCTTTCGCCTTAAGAGTCGTGTGAACCATGACAGCGCTGATGATGATAACGCCACCAATCAGGGCCCACTTTGAAGGCTGCTCTCCCAGCACTAAGAACACCCAAATTGGATTTAACACGGGTTCGATGTAGCCCACGATGCCGGCGTCGAGCGAGCGAATCCCCCGCGCCATCCCCAGCGTGAAGAGTGTATAGGCCACTCCGATCTGGACCACCCCAAGATAAAGCACGGCAAAGGTGTCAAACTTGTTGAGGTTTGGCAGTGCCGCCAGACCTGCCGGTGCGCACAACAGCACCACCAAAAGATTTCCGTATATAACGGACGATGCACGATTCACCTTACGCGCACTAGGGTGGCGCAGCAGCAGAAAATAGAAAGCGAAACAGAGACCGGAAGCCAATGCCAGAAGATTGCCGGTCACGTCTTGAGGTCGGAGTTTGCCGACGAAAAAGAGCGACATGCCTACCACGCAGGCAATCACAGTAAGCAAATCACGGCGCCGGAACTTTTCTTTGTAGAACAAAGGCTCAAGTATCAGCACGTAAAGAGGCGCAGTGTACTGCAGGAAGATAGCGTTGGCCGCGGTTGTCTCTTTGGTGGCGAGAACGAAGAGCAGGAGCAGTGCGGCATAAAGCAGCGAGGCCACCGCGGTGACTCGGTTTATTCCAAAGCCCTCGCGTCGGGTGAAGATGGCGACAGTGATCGCCGCAAGTAGGGAACGTCCGAAAGAGAGCTCAAGTCCTGAGAGAGACGTCCATTTAATGAAGAGCCCCCCAGTGCTCCAGATGATGGCGGCCGCGAGGACAAAGTGAAGAGGCGAAATGTTCGAGTAACGTTCCTTCAAGATACAATCAGGCCACGGCTCAGGTAGAGAATCCCTACCAAGATAGCACGCCTCTATTGACCCCTTGCCATTGGAAGAATTATTAATAACAAACTGAAACAGGCAGAATTAAAGTCGTGAAGAAATACTTAGTAATCGTAGAAAAGACCGATACGGGTTACTCGGCCTATTCCCCAGATCTACCAGGGTGTGGTTCAACTGGAAGCACGAGGGAGGAAGTTGAACGGAACATCCGCGACGCTATCGAGTTTCATGTCGAGGCGTTGAAAGAGGAGGGCTATGAGGTTCCTGAGCCGACCAGTTATTCCTCGTACATCGATGTGGCTGCCTAATTAATCGGCACAAGTGCTTTAGACAACGCACCCCCAGGTCTCTTTCCGGTCAGCTATCGCTGTTATCCTGTCTTGCCTTTCCAAGATACTTTCCAAAAACACCATTCCAGGGAGGTATGACAATTGAAACGGCGCCGTGGGCCTGTGCCTGGCAGGCAAGGCGAATCAAGGGCTTTGGCTCGGTAGTGTCGATATAACCAAACTTCTTAATCTGCTTTCCTTCGCGGGCCGCGACATCCGAAAGCTTTTCCGCACCACCAATCACTCCGACCCAGCATGTTCCACATGATGCCGAGCGGCACTCAACAGGTATGGGTCCTTCCACACGCCGCGGATCAATTGCGCGCCAGTCGCGCGAGCGGTCGGCTTCTGCGCCCCACGCCAGGTCCTGGGCATTGTTCAGCTTATAGTTTGCGGCGTCGTCGTTCTCGTCGTGATCGACGGTCCATTTCTTATCCACCGTTTTCAAAAAGCCAAGCAAGCCCTGGCTGTCGTCTTTGGCGCGCGCACTTAGAACCTGATCCGGCGATTTTTTAGCATGTTTCGCGTCAATGAGAACTTTACCTGGCGCTGCCTTAAATGCTTCGAGGCCCGTCTGCCGCACCGTCATGAAAGCAACCGCTGTGATTCCCACAAGGAGAGACGCGCCAACCCTTAATTCGCTAGCCACACTCTGTGCGACCTCAAGAATGTGATCGGCAAGCGAAGTGTCATGGGCTTCAGCCTGTGGCGCTGCCACGTTGGACACAGAATGAAGTCTGTTCCACTCATCCGCATATTGCTCGACGGCCTTCTTCACTTCAGGCCAGTAACGGTGCCCGTAAATAAACTTGTGCGAAGAATCGATCTGGTTCTTCAGATAGTAGTCTCCCTGCAGCAGCAGCTCGCGCGCGAGTTTCTCCGCCACCCCAAGCGGGCTGCCCGCTTGGGGACCCCGGTCCGGATCGGCCGCTTGTTTCAGGGCGGTGAACAACCCCAACGGGTAAAAGGAAAACCAGATCTGCGTTGCGGTCTTATCGACTTCGTGAATTGAACGCAAGAGGGTGGTAACTGCCGCCAGCCATCCCTCTTCGTCATGTTGGTTGAGGAAGGATTCAAAAGGAGTTTCAGTGGCCGTCTTCATTATGGTTGTGCTCATAGTAGTTCGTATACCGTTTGTTATCTGGGAATCAAAACTCGGGACTTTAGCAGTAACGACGACGAGGCTCAAAGCCAGTCTCAAGCCAGGTACTGGGTCGCTTCGAAATTCGGGCCGCGGATCAACGCGAATGAATGTTCAGTTTAGCAGTCACTTCCTTCCAAGTGACCCATTACCCCAGGGCCAAGATGAACCTGGAGTGTTTCCCGACCGAAATCGTTGACAAAAGCAGAAATAGCGGAGTAAAAGTCAATTCGTATAGAAATCCTCTGAGGGTGCCTGCTGATTCTGGAGAGGCGAATCATTCAACTACTGCGATTGGAGGACGACGGGAAATGGAGTCAGAAACGCCAGGACGCGTGAAGCCAGCTCGCGGATTTGATAGTGCTTACAGTTTTTCATTCGCTATTGGAATTGGTTTGATCCTTTTCATTGCCGGTTTGGTCATTAGTCTCACTCTTGGCGAAGGTACCAGCATCGGTTTGATCTTCGGCGTCCCTCTGTTGATTGCCGGCCTGGTGCTGCCCCTTATCATGATGCGCGATATGTTTAAGCAGAATGAAGTCAAGGGTGACTGTCCCTACTGCTCGACGCAAATCAGGACCTCAGATGCCACGATCAGACTGCGTTGCCCCTCCTGCGGCAAGGAGGTAGCGGTTCGTGATATGAAGTTGTTGGCAGTTGAGAAAGTAACGCTCGGCTAATCACAGCCAGTCTCTGGTCCAATAATCGCTGAACGTGAGAGCGAAGAGAATTCCCATCCAGAAAAGCGCGGAAGCGACAATTACCCAGATCAGTCGCGCGCTGTAACGGACGTGCATGAAATAGAGCACGACGAGTGTGGCCTTCACGACCGCGATCGTCATCGCGACAATCACATTCAAAGCGCCAGGAAAATCCTGAAATGCAGCCAAAACAGTGACAGATGTGCCCACCATCAACGCCAGGAAGATGCTTACATAGACCTTTACTGGGACAATGTGTTCGCTCATTTGTTTTAATGTCCGCCCAGGTGCCTGCCCAGCAGATAAAGCAGCGGAAACAAAAAGATCCAGACGATATCAACAAAGTGCCAGTAGAGGCCGGACACTTCGACTGGATTGTGATACTCGGGACTGTAGCGGCCCTTCACTGAGAAATAGAGAATTACGGAAAGCAAACCCACGCCGATGATCATGTGCAGCGCATGCATGCCAGTCATTGCGAAATAGATCCAATAAAACATCTGCACGTGCTGCATCGAAACGCCCGCGGTGAGGTGCATTGCGTGCGGGTCGGGATTGAAGGGATGTCCAGGAATCAGTGAGCCGGGAATCAGGTTGGCCACGTATTTCTCGTGATACTCAACGGCCTTAATGCCCAGGAACATTAAGCCCAGCACAATGGTTAACACCAGGTAAATAATCTGCGCCCGACGCTTGCCGACCTGGGTGCTGTAAACGGCCATGGCCATCGTAAAGCTACTGAGGATCAGCACGGCAGTGTTAATCGCGCCAAGTTTTATGTCGAGGTGATTGCTGGCGATCGCAAAAGCTGCTGGGAATTTAGAGCGGTAGAGAGTGTAGGCGAGAAACATCCCGCCGAAGAACATGAGTTCCGTGACCAGAAACACCCACATACCGAGAGTTCCGGCCTCGCGTTGCTGCTCCAGATTCTCAAAGTGGTGCTGCAGCGCTGGGTGGCTTACTTCGTGCTCTACATAACTCTCAGCCAATGTCTATCTCCCGTCCCGTTCAAGTCTTAAACCGGCTTCAGGCCTTTTCGGGAACCTTATCCTGAAATTTTCCCACAACCTCTGTTTCCTCACGAGGAGCAAACTCGTAGGCCTCCCACGTGACCACTGGCGTGTAATCAAAATTCTCTGTGGGTGGCGGCGATTGTGTTCGCCATTCGAGTCCTGGCAAATGCCAGGGATTGGCTTCAGCGCGCTTGCCGTAACGCATGGACCAGATGAGATAGATTGCCGGGATCAAATAACCTACACCGAGAATGGATGCCCCCGCTGAAGAGAGCACATTGAAAACTTGAAACTCGGGCGGATAAGCGTGGTATCGACGCGGCATGCCCAGGTAACCCGCAACAAATTGCGGGAAGAACGTCAAATTAAATCCAACAAATATCAGGAGCGCGGAGAATCTACCCCAGCCATCGGGATACATGCGACCGCTAATCTTCGGCCACCAGTAATGCAGTCCACCCAGATAACCAAACATAGCTCCGCCAACCATGATGTAGTGGAAATGGGCCACAATAAAGTAAGTGTCGGTGACATGGACGTCAACGGCGAGGGTTGCCAGAAAAAGTCCGGTCATTCCGCCGATTGTAAACAGTCCGATAAAGCCAAGCGCGTAAAGCATGGGGGTGTCAAAGGAGATGGAACCTTTGTAGAGAGTGGCCGTCCAGTTGAAGACTTTTATGGCAGAAGGTATGGCTACAGCAAAACTCAGAAACGAGAAAATCATCCCCGCGTAGACAGACTGGCCGGAGACAAACAGATGATGGCCCCAGACCAGAAAACCGAAGACAGCAATGGCTAAACTGGAGAAGGCGACGAACGAATACCCGAAGATATTCTTGCGAGAGAAATTCGCAATCAACTCGCTAACAACACCCATGCTGGGCAAGATCATGATGTAGACAGCCGGGTGGGAATAGAACCAGAACAGATGCTGGAAGAGGACCGGATCGCCTCCCACCGCCGGATCAAAAATGCCGATATGCGCCAGGCGTTCGAAGGCCAGCAGGAGAATCGTGATTGCGATGACGGGCGTGCCCAGAATCATAACCAGGCTGGTGGCGTAATGCGCCCAGATAAAGAGCGGCAAACGAAACCAGGTCAAGCCCGGCGCTCGCATCGTATGAATCGTGACGATAAAATTGAGACCAGTCAGAATTGACGAGAAGCCGCTGATAAAAATTCCCAGCCCAGTGGCCACGACATAGGAGTTGGAAAACGTGGTGCTGTAAGGCGCGTAGAATGTCCAACCGGTGTCGACTCCTCCCGCAAGCAGGGCGTAAATGGTGATAATGCCGCCCAGCATATAGAGATACCAGCTCAGAAGATTGATTCGTGGAAAAGCCAGATCTTTTGCGCCAATCATCATCGGCACAAGGAAGTTGCCCAGCGTTGCCGGTATCGATGGTATCAGGAAGAAAAACACCATAATGATGCCGTGCTGTGTGAAGACCTTGTTGTAGGTAGTCGATTGGAGCAGATCACCCTGGGGGGTCAACAACTCGAGACGGATGAGCACGGCGTAAATGCCGCCGATGAAGAAGAAAAAGCTGATCGACCCGAGATAGAGCAACGCGATGCGCTTATGATCCCTGGTCAGCAGCCATGACTTCAGACCGTACTGAGCGTTGATGTAATTGATTCGCGACGGTGCAGGTGGTACGAATGTTTCCATGGTTCTAGAAAAGCCGTTTGCTTACTATCAATTGGCCGCCTTAGGACTTGCCGCAGCTGCTGGCGCGCGGGATGGCGCAGCGACGGCCGGGTTAGCCGCGCGTCCAGCCGGTTGCGGAGTTTCAGTCTGCAACGACTTGATGAATGCCAGAATCTGCAACAATTGCTCTTCGCTTACCTGCCCTTGAAATGTCGGCATGATGGGACCAAAACCGGTCACCAGCTTGGCCTGCGGATTCACAATTGACTCGCGAATGTATGCCTCGTCTGCATTGACGCTCTGACCGTTGTTAAGAACGACCTGCTTTCCGAAGATGCCTTCCAGCGCGGGACCGCGTCCTCCCTCGCCCGCAACTCCATGGCACGAAACACAACCAAGCGTTTGGTAAATCTGCTGACCGGCGACAGCGGGCGATTGCTGGCTCGAATTGCCACTTAGCCAGTCGTCAAACGCCGTTGGGTCCATGACGACCACAGATCCGATCATCCCTGAATGGTTCATCCCGCAGTATTCAGCGCAGAAGAGATGGTAGCGGCCAGGTTTTGTTGCCTCGAACCAAAGAGTCGTGTAGCGCCCCGGCACGACGTCAGCCTTGATGCGAAACGCTGGAATGAAGAAGTCGTGAATCACATCTTCCGTGGTCATGATCAGTTTGATTTTGCGACCGACGGGGACGTGAAGTTCATTGATCTCGC
>CAZVHN010000666.1:0-2430 GCA_964626895.1 uncultured Chloracidobacterium sp.
CCTTCTTTTAAAAAAATTAGATGAGGGGTTGAAGGCGCATGATGAAGCCTCCACTGCATATGAGGCCGATGATTATCAGACTGCGGTAAGGCAGTTCAACAGGGCCATATCGCTTCTGCCCTCGTTGACCAGTGACTACTATTATCGCGGGGTAGCAAAGCAATTGATGGGCGACCACGAAGGAGCGATGGAGGACTTCTCGAAGAGCATTGAAGAGAACGCTTCCAACAGGGCTGATGCGTACCATCAACGAGGAAAAATCAGGCACCATAAATTCGAAGACGTTGAAGGTGCCCTACAAGACTTCAATCAGGCGATTGAATTGTGTCCAGACGATGCCGCCCTGTTCTACAGCAGACCCCTCCTACTTAGCGACTACGATGGGTTGCAAGACTTGAATCGAGCCATCAAGTTGACCCCTACTGACGCGGCGCTATATTTTGCTCGGGCTCTGACGAGACACAGGATGGGAGATGTCGACGGCGCCATTCACGACGTGAGCCAGTTTATTGAATTGGAGCCCACCGATGCGGATATTACTCTTTCGGATGCGTACTCTTTGAGGGGGTCGCTAAAAGCAGCAATATTTGACTTTACATCTGCTCTCCAGGATCACAGCAAAGCGATTGAATTGGACGCTAACCGGTCAAGTGCCTGGTTTGAGAGAGGTATTGCAAAGGACATCTTGGGTGATCATGAGGGTGCAATACTCGATTTCAATAATGCGATTGCGTTGGACCCATCAGCCGCAGATGCGTACCACTGGAGAGGAATGGCCCGGATCGAGTTGGGATTGCAAAATGAGGGCGAGAAAGACATCAGCAACGCAAGGCTTCTTGGCTATCTAGAGGAAGAATGAGCGTAAATAGGTTGACCACAGGATGGGGCGATTATGGCGCGATGGCGTGCTCAGACGTAGCAAGATGTAACTAACTTTGACGGCTGCGGATTCGGTAAATACTGGGTTATCTCGTTTCGTCTCGCCTTGTTAGCGCCCCTCAAACCGTCTCATAATCTGTTGGTTCGGGGTTCGAATCCCTGCGGGGGCACCAATCAACTGGCGAGTGTTCATACCTGTACCCCTTCGTAAGTTCTTCCTCGAAAGCTTGTCAAAACCCATGATGGCCCGAAGCCCGATTCAACCGGCTTTCCGCTCGGGCGCGAGAAGGAATAACCCAGATTGCTAACGTCCCCACGCTGGAGGAGCTCGCGATGAGAATCCGGGCGGCAGACCAACGTTGACTACAGATGCAGAGCTTTACCTGACCGTGTAGACTGTATGTGATGATCTCACCCGAAGAACTTGTCGGTGAGGAATGGGCCGCGTGGTATCGCCTTTCACCGCTCGAGCGCTGGCGCGAATCGGAGCAACTCTGGCAAATTTATTTCCACCTTGGTGGCTCGCTTGACTCTCAACCCGATACTCAAAATCCTTTCTTCGATCCGAGCTCATCGAGTACGCGCCCTGCTGATGGGCGGCCAGGCATGCGTGTTCTACGGCGCAGCCGAGTTTAGCCGTGACACTGATCTGGCCATACTTGCCAGCTCGGAGAATCTTGCCAGGCTCAACAAAGCCTTGAACGATCTACATGCGGAAGTGATCGCCGTGCCGCCATTCGAGGCAAGGTATCTCCGCAAGGGGCACGCGGTTCATTTTAGATGTCATCACGTCGAAGCCCTCGGGATGACAGTTGATGTGATGACGAAGATGCGCGGTGTCGACTCTTTCCCGAAGCTCTGGACCCGGCGCACAACTCTGTCGGTGGCCGACTCCACTATCGAACTCATGTCGCTTCCCGACCTGGTGCAAGCCAAGAAAACACAGCGCGACAAGGATTGGCCAATGCTGCGCCGGCTCGTCGAAGTAAACTACTTTGCGAATCGTGAAAATCCGACTCGGGAGCAAGTCCGTTTTTGGTTTCTGGAACTGCGGACGCCGGAGTTGTTAATTGAGTTGGCAGCGGCGCAAGGACGATTACCCACACATCTGATTCGCAAGCGCTCGCTTCTAAAACTCGCCGGGGCCGGAAACGAATCACGGTTGGCCGAAGCACTTCTTGAAGAGGAAGAAAGCGAACGCGAGGCTGATCGGCAATACTGGACGCCACTTAAGACAGAACTCGAAAGACTTCGTCACGCGCGAGTGTCGTAGGCAAAGCGTTGACCGATTACCACAAGCGACCATTTACAATCGGCGACAGTGAGAACGTCGAAGATAAAGACATCAGACTACCGCCGAAGTACGTCGTGCATTAGATTGAGGGTGTTCTGCTTGAATCCCAGGTTGCACTCAGAAAATTTGCGAGCCGCCCTACCAATCATCTTATGTCTCAGAAATCAAAGTCGCGCGATCGCTCCGATCAGCGGGGCAAACTGCGCATCGGCAACGATTGGAATGCGATCACGATCATCGCGCTGACGCAATCGAAT
>CAZVHN010000667.1:0-2082 GCA_964626895.1 uncultured Chloracidobacterium sp.
AGCAACGTCATTCTACAGACAAAAGATCCATCGCTGTGTCTTTTCTTTTTCTCAAATAGTTACTCCTTTAGGGAGTTTTGCAAGAGGCTCTAAAGCTTGAACTCTAAACTGCCAACATCCAGCCCGTGGAGCCTCGCCATCTCGACATCCATTTGGTAAGCTGTGTTGCATCGGTGACACAAACCTGCAGTCATGCACTACGTCGAAAACCCTCCCAACCCGTGGCTGACCCATTCGGTCGAATGGTTGGGCGAGCCGCCCGAAGCGAAGCTCGAAGTCTTTGAAGAGACTGAGACTCGCCGCATCATTACACACAACGACAGCCCCGATGTTGGCTTTGACTTCACCGTGAACTGTTATCGCGGCTGCATCCATGGCTGCACGTACTGCTTTAGCCGCCCCACCCACGAATACCTCGGCTACGGGGCAGGCACTGATTTTGATCGCAAGATTGTCGTAAAAGTTTGCGCGCCTGGATTGCTGCGGAAGGAACTAATGAAGCCTTCGTGGAAAGGCGACGAGATAGTGTTCTCGTTCACCTCCGATCCTTACGTGCCACTGGAATCTCATTACAAGCTCACCAGGCGGTGTCTCGAAGTGTGCGCGGAGTTTCGCAATCCCGTGGGGATCATTACCAAGTCCGCGCTGATTCGCAGAGACATAGACGTGCTGCAGGAACTTACGCGCGAAGCGAGCCTCGGAGTGTTTTTCACCATCCCGTTCACCGATCGAGAGTCGGCCAGAGCGGTTGAGCCTTTTGCGCCCTTGCCCGAAGCCCGCTTCCATGCCATGGCGGATCTCGCCGCAGCGGGAATCAAAGTCGGTATTGGAATAGCCCCCGTGATTCCGGGACTGAGCAGTAACATCCCAGAACTCCTCAAACGAGCCAGGGAAGCAGGCGCAACCCATGCGTTTATCAACATGCTTCGATTACCGGGTAGCGTAGCGCCTTACTTTGAGGAACGCTTGCGCGAGAAGCTTCCCACCAAGGCAGAACGCATACTGAACCGAATCCGGGAAGCGCGCGGCGGCAAACTGAACTCCAGTGTGTTTGGCGAACGAATGCAAGGGAAAGGCCAATACTGGGAGGCCACGGAGCGCTTGTTTAGAATTCACTGCGAAAGACTAGGCTTTAATAAGAAGCATGAGCGTGTACCCGGGTCTCGGACCACATTTCGTCGACCCTCGGCACAGGCAAACCTCTTCAGTTAGAGTCAAAACATAAACATTTGTAGGGGTGTCCCTCCGTGGGCACCCCCATCGTCTAGGAACACGTTTCGAGATTTCTTTCAGGCTCACGCAAGCGACGTTGGGGTGCCCACTGAGGGACACCCCTACAATTTTGGCGCAGCAGCGGATTAAATTCAATAAGCCTACAGACAGACGAGTCAAGTTTTCTTATAATATCGGCGAGCCACAACCCCAGACAGTCAGGAGGCCCGCTATGATGTTGATTAGAGATGTCATTCGGAACCGAGAGCCTTACTCCATGAAACCCTCGGCGTCCGTTCAGGATGCGGCAGAGTTTATGGCTGCACGAAATGTTGGTGCCGTTTGCGTTGTCGACGAGGGCGGAAAGCTGCTGGGGGTCTTTTCCGAACGAGATGTGGTTAAGCGAGTTGTGCTGCAAAAGCGCGACCCCACTTCGCTAAGAGTTGGAGACGTGACTAGCGAGCTGCGTGCTGTCATCCGCTGCGATGAGACACCGCATCAAGCGCTCGAACGTATGGAATTGATCGGAACGCGCCACCTGCCGGTAGTGGATGGCGAGCGTTGGGTAGGGATGCTCTCGATGCGCGATCTTATGAGAGTGGAGCTGAGCGAGCAAGGGGACGAAATCAAACTGCTGCATGAGTACATTCAACACTGAGTGCAGCGTGACTGGGCGAATTAGAGTGAGTTTGTACTCCATAGCGGCCGTACTAATCGCGCTCGCACTGGCCTGCGGGCAACCTCCACCGGGTCAGGGCGCGGGTGAGATTGAAAGCTCATCAACCAAAGAGGTTAGCTTTCAGGTCGAGACTGTGGTGGTGGGGTTGCAGGTGCCCTGGTCCATTGCGTGGGCTCCTGACGGGCGGATGT
>CAZVHN010000668.1:0-7516 GCA_964626895.1 uncultured Chloracidobacterium sp.
GCTGGGTTCCATTGGCTGCCGCAAATGTTGCTGTGCCTTGGATCAGTTAGGACGGGTGCGCGTGCGGTTTCGCGCCCGTTTTGTTAAGTTAGTCCGTTGTCAGAAGTCAGTAGTTCGTTGTCGTCCCCGGAAGCGAAGGACAACTGATCCCTGACAACGGACTCATTCTATGACTCCCGAACGCATCCGCAATTTTTCCATCATTGCCCACATCGATCACGGCAAGTCGACGCTGGCAGACCGTCTGCTCGAACTGACTGGTGCGGTCACCGGTCGCGACATGTCCGAGCAAGTTCTTGACAACATGGACCTCGAACGGGAGCGCGGCATAACGATTAAGTCGCACGCGGTGAGACTCGATTATACAGCCCAAGACGGCTTGGCTTACATTTTGAACCTGATCGACACGCCAGGCCATGTCGATTTTTCTTACGAAGTTTCGCGATCGCTCTCTGCCTGCGAAGGCGCGCTGTTGGTAGTCGACGCCTCGCAAGGCGTGGAAGCACAGACCCTGGCAAATACTTACCTGGCACTCGATAACAATCTGGAACTGATTCCGGTGATCAACAAAATCGATCTGCCCGGCGCCGAGCCGGAAAAGGCAATCGAGCAGATCGAACACTTGATCGGTCTGGAAACTCATAATGCGGTTTTCACCAGCGCCAAAACCGGCGAAGGCGTGGCTGAGGTCCTGGAAGCAATCGTGCGCGATGTGCCGCCGCCTAAGGGTGATCCCGACGCACCGCTGAAGGCCCTGATCTTCGATTCCTGGTACGACTCTTACCGCGGCGTAATCGTTTTGTTCCGGATTATTGATGGGACCATTCGCCCGGGAATGAAGATCCGGTTCTTTAACACCGGTCGCGATTATCAGGTCGAGACATTAGGAGTAAATAAGCCGCGGCCGACGCCGATCGATAAACTGGGCGTGGGTGAAGTGGGATTCTTGACGGCTTCGATCAAGGAAGTCGCTGATGTTCAGATTGGCGACACTATCACCGAGGCTGCTCGCCCCACCAAAGAACCGTTCCCGGGTTTCCAGGAGATCAAGCCCATGGTTTTCGCGGGGCTCTATCCGGTGGACACCAACCAGTATGAGGAGCTGCGCGACGCAATGGATAAACTCCGTCTTAACGACGCGTCATTTTTCTATGAGCCTGAGTCGTCAACCGCGCTGGGCTTTGGCTTTCGCTGCGGCTTTCTCGGGCTGCTGCACATGGAAATTGTGCAGGAGCGCCTGGAGCGGGAGTTTAATTTGGCCTTAATCACCACGGCGCCGAGTGTGCGTTATACGGTAACGACCACCGATGGGCAGGTAGCAGACATTGATTCGCCGGCCAAGATGCCGGATCCCGGCCGCATTGTCAAAATAGAAGAGCCGGTGATTCGCGCCACAATCCTGACTTCTGACGAATACCTTGGCGGCATCCTGCCGCTGCTCGAAGAAAAGCGCGGGGTTCAGAAGGGCTTTGAATACATTTCCAGCAATCGAGTGATGCTTACCTATGAACTGCCGTTGAATGAGATTGTGCTCGACTTCTACGATCGCTTGAAATCCGTGTCACGCGGCTACGCTTCACTCGATTACCACCTGGCGGGCCATTGGGAGAGTGATCTTGTCAAACTTGACGTGCTGGTTGCCGGCGAGCCCGTGGACGCCCTTTCGCTGGTGCTTCATCGCGACACCGCGCAGGCGAAAGGCCGTCTGTTGACTGAGAAGATGAAGCAGTTGATCCCGCGGCAACTGTTCGAGGTTCCCATTCAGGCGGCCATCGGCAACAAGGTGGTCGCACGCGAAACCGTGAAGGCCCTGGGGAAAAACGTAATCGCGAAATGCTACGGCGGCGACATATCGCGTAAGCGCAAACTGCTCGAGAAGCAGAAGGAAGGGAAGAAGCGGATGAAGAAGGTCGGCCGCGTTGAGATTCCGCAAGAAGCATTTCTGGCAGTCTTAAAAGTGAATGAATAGACCGAGGCAGTGTTCGTCAGTGAGAGGGGATACCACTCAGGTACAGAACCGAGGAGCGGTTCGCGACCGGGTTAAGGAGCAGTTGCTCAAACTGTGGCAGGAGTTGGACTTCAGTTGGCCGTGCCGCGGGCTGACCCGGTCGCTACCGCTCATCGGTTCTGTAATTGGTCGCGCGCGGCTCTTGGTTCCTCAAACTGCATCAGTACCTGACGATGGCTTCCATTGACGTTTCAAAACTCAAACAGCTATCATCCATCGCAGTCTAGTACAACAGCTCAATCGAACCACTAAAAGACTTCTCCCACCGCCGCATAACTTTCGATAAAGGAAGATTAAGGGAGCAATCGATATGAAGGGAATCCTACTTGCAGTCTTCACCCTAAGCGTCATCTGCTTAAGTTCCGCCCGCGCGCAAGAGACTCGGCCGGTTCCCGCGCAGAGCCCTGCTCGGGCAGACTACGCGTTGCGAGTTTCAACAAAGGACTTGATAACGATATCTCTGAAGGCTGAAAGAATATCGCTTTCCAACATCGCCGGTGAGCTCTCGAAAAGACTGAAAGTGCCGGTCCTCCTCGGGCGCTCGGCCGGGAAACGGCAAGTTACCACAGACTTCAAAGCACTGACTCTCGAATCAGCAATGCAGTTGTTAGCTCCGCAGGTTTATATCGATTACGAGATCAACCGCTCACCGGGAGCGCCGGCTCAGCCCGTTGCAATCTATCTGAACGATGAGGACGACCCACCTCCCGCGATTAATGCCGTCATCGCGAATAACTCTCAGGCAATGTTGATCGAGGGCCATACTGAGGACGGGTTGGCGGGGCCGGACGCGCCGGCGGAGAAAGATCAACCTCTGCGGGTAACTTATGAGCGAAGTGCTTTAACAGTGAAAGCAAAACAGCAGCCCTTATCGGTGGTGCTCTACAAGATTGCGAACGAGCTTAGCATTCCCTTCGACATCAAAGGGGATTCTGGCGAAGTGGTTGATCTCGACATCAACAAGTTGTCGCTCGAGGACGCTGTCCTGCGAATGTCGCCGCATGTGCGCCTGTATGTCCGAGCCGATTTGCAACGACTGGAAAGAAGACCATTTCTGATGGTACTTGTGGCGCCCAAGGGATCGTAGAATTGCGCCGTCAAACTCATTTCACAAGGACAGGATAAGATGCAATCGTCAACGCTTGTTCCAGTTAAGGACATTGTGTTCACAGATTTTGAAGGCGGCGAGGCGATCCTCGTCGACTTAAACACTACCAAGTATTACCAACTGAATGAGACCGGAGCACTGATTTGGCGGGGCCTGGAAAACGGCAGCACGCTTGAGGACATCGTCTCCGAAATGCAAACAGTTTACGACGTCTCAAGTGAACACGGGCTCGCGAGCGTGGAGAAACTTCTGCTTAGTCTCGAATCAAACAAGCTCGTAAAACGTGCCTAAGCCGATTCTGGAAGGACCGTGGCATTAGGCGGCTCGCTTACAATTCTGATTCCTCCCTGCCACTTTCATGATCCTGCATTTTCGGCACGACCGGCAGAAAACAGGCGGTTCCATGCGCTGTCGCCCATAAAGCGTTGGCGTTGACTAAACGGCGGCGATTGTATATTCTGCGCCCTCGACTTATTCCAGACCGGGGCCCGTCATCGAGAACGACCCAAATCTAGCAAAGCTGAAGTTACTTCTAGTCTGTAGCAGACCCATTCCGAGCCGAGTGAGGAGAACAGGATGTCGCCCGAAGAAGAAACTAAGCCCACGATTGAGACTTCTGCAGCAACATTGAATGAGGGTGAAGAGCAGGCCGCGGTCAAAACAGGGAAGAAACCGTTTCTCGAGCCGACAGTAAGTGTCTCTCTCAACATTCTCGACGCCACGGCCTTCTTCCAGGGTTCCGCGGCCCTGGATGTGGCTGATTTATAGTCCGATTAGTTAGATCAACAACCCACCCCGGAAGTTTCCCTTGATGCAAAATTCCGTGACCATGCTCGAGCCCCGGGTTGAGGCGGTCTCCGGAAGGTTTTATGAGATAGCTGATCGCCTGTTATCGGTAGAGACTGATGCCGATTGGGCAACTCGTTTAGCTGAAGCTTTTTTTAGTGGGTTACACCTCTCACCTTTGTTAGGTCATAAAACTGGGCCGGCCCACCTACGGCTCAAAATTATGACCGAGCCGCCGCCGCCGCTTCCAACAGAATTGCACAGATTCAAAGTGCCGGGCGGGGTCTGTTATAAGAACCACCAAAGTTACTATCTCGAAGTGAAGGGGTCCAGGGTCGCTGTAGGTGCCAAGGATTCAAAGCAGGTTGAGGTCTGGCTGGGTGACAGCGCGCATGCGCGCACGACAGCATCTCTAATCACGGTAATGGCCTATGCGATGCCGGCGGCGCTGCGCCGGGTCGGACTCTACGATCTGCATGCCGCGGCCTTAATCGAACCCGAGAGCGGTTGCTGTTTCGTCTTTCCAGGCACGTCTCGCAGCGGTAAGACCAGCTTGAGCCTCCGACTCGCCGCCTCGGGCTGGCATTACTTGTCTGATGACCTGGTCGTCATCTCAGAAGGAGAGAAGGGCGTTGAGGCGCGTGGGCTACGGCGTCCATTTCAGACGTCAACTGATTCACTCGGCGGTTTTGAATTGCCACGGCTCGACGACGCTCTGGGCGTCACGATCCCAAACGATCCTGAGAAGCGTCGCCTTGATCCCGAAATCCTGTTTCCCGGGCAGTTCGCTGTTTCGGCACAACCTGACGTGCTCTGCTTTCCAGTAATCACGGGCGAGAGCGAGAGCCGGCTTGCAGAAACTACTAAAGCCGAAGCGATGATGCGTCTTATCGTCATGTGCCCCTGGTCAAACTACGACGCATCCGCGGCGCGGGAGCACCTGCGCGTCCTCGGTCACCTGGTGCGGCAGTGCAGGACATACACTCTGCATGCAGGTCGAGACATTTTCGAAGAACAGACGGGTGCAAGTGCGCTGCTCGCTCGAATTGTTTAAGTGCCTCTGATGACTCGCGCTCAACATCCCATTCCCAGCATTGACCCCTCCACGGCTGCCCCGCGGATGAGCATCGAGCTGACCAACGTCTGCAATCTTCATTGCAGCTATTGCTTGAGGGACGAAGACGATCTCTATCACAGCTCGGCACGGTTCTTTCCTGCCGACTTGTTGCGCAAGATCGTCAGTCGCGCGAAGGAGACTTATGGCGTCAGCTATGTCTCGTTCACGGGCGGCGAGGTCACCATTCACCCGCAGTTCGAAGAGATTGTCGCAGCGGTCGCCGGAGAAGGGCTGCAAGTCAACTTTGTTACTAACGGCTGGCACTTCGACCGCGTCTACCCGGTAATCTTGAGACACCGCGAGGCGGTCCGTATTGTTGCTTTCAGCCTCGATGGCGCGACTCGGGAAGCGCACGACCACTGGCGCGGCGCAGGGTCATTCAAACGCGTGGTACGGGCCATCACGCGCTGCCATGCCAGCAATATTCGTTTCATTCTCAAGGTTGGTATCCGTCGCGACACCCTCCCTCAACTTCAGGACTTTGCGCTCTTCGCAGCGCGCCTCGGTGCTGCCGGGCTCCACTTTGCGCGCTTACTGCCCACTTCTGCCGGAATGGAGAGGGAGTCGGCACTTTCTCTACGGGAGCGGCGCGAAGCGGAGCACGAAATCAGCATCATTTCTAATATCTTCAAGATGCCGGTGGGTATTGTGACCGGTTACTACAATGTTGACCCGTCGGCTCCTTGTGCAGCGCTTCTTGGCAAGACCTGCAACGTAGACTTTCAAGGACGACTGACTCTCTGTTGTAATCTCTCGGGTTATCGAGGCGCTGATGACGAGCCGGATGTAGTGGCCGACCTTACGAAAGAAGATTTTGCCGTGGGATACGAACGCCTGCAGCGGATCGCAGAGGAGCAGAACGATAGAAGGCGTAAGACACTCGCCTCTTTCGAAACAAGCGGCCGCGAGGTCGATCTATACACAAGCTCGCCATGTCTCTTCTGCCTGCAGTCTTTCGGTAAGATTCCCTGGCGCACCAGTACCAATCCCGCCGACCTGCTACCGCGCTCGCTGCCTGTGATCCAAAGCCCGGCCAACGCAACCTAACAGTCTCCGATTTTTTGCAGTTCCGAGCAGGCGGAGATACTCTTCTCCGGCGGCAGAACCTTGAACCACTCGTCATCTAATCGGTTCCGACTCTTGAACGACACACCAGAATTACGTCTTCTCGTTTGCCTGGCGCGAACGACATTGGACGCGGCCGACAGCGTGCGAGCAGGCGACTTGGTGCGTGGGCGATTGGACTGGGACCGATTTCTGGCCCTCGCCTGGCGTCACGGGCTAATGCCGCTCGTGGGCAGTCATCTCCTCAACTCCTTCGCTGAACTCCTACCCGCTGGGCATTTGCAAAAGGTACGCGACGACTTCCAGCACAACACTGCACGCAACCTCGTGCTTGCCACTGAACTGTGCCGCGTGCTTGAAGACTTTGAGGAGCACGGAATTGCCGCCATCCCTTACAAGGGACCGGCGCTGGCGCTCCAAGTCTACGGCGACCTCAAGCTGCGCAGTTTCGTCGATCTCGATCTGCTCGTACGGCGTGGGGACGCGACGCGGGCGGGAGCCGTCCTTACCGGGCGCGGGTATCGTCCGCACCTCGATCTCAGTCCTGCACAAGAGTCGTTGCTTTCTCGCTCGGAGTGTGACCGCGTTTATTTCCGCGAGGGCCGCAACATCATGCTCGAGCTCCATTGGGCGGTGGCCCCACCGTTCTTCTCAGTAGGCGTCGAAACTGAAGCTGTGCTGGCGGACTGCGCCCGTGCGGAAATGTGTAGCAGGGAAGTCGGAGTCCCTTCATCCGAGATGCTGTTGCTGCTCTTATGCGTAAACGGGACGAAAGATTTGTGGACTGCGCTCGAGCCGGTGTGCTCTGTGAACGAACTCGTGCGGCGCTACCCCGGGCTCGACTGGGGGCGCGTCATCACGCTCGGGCGTCGCGCGGGCGCACTACGCATGCTGCACGTTGGTCTGCTCCTCGCGCACCAGATCTTCGACCTCCCGCTGCCGGAAAAGATTCTGGCGTCGATTGATACCGATCGCCGGGTTAAGAATTTGGTCAGCGAGGCGCGCATGCGACTCTCGGAAAATGAAATGCGAGTTCCGGGACTGGTTGAGAAGACACGATTTCGCATTCGGTCGAGAGAGCGCGGTCGCGACAAGCTGCGTTACTGCGCCCTGCGTCTGTTGACTCCGACTCACAAAGACTGTTCGCCGGAATTGCCCACCTCGCTTTCGTTCCTTTACTACGGGCTCCGACCGCTGCGTTTGCTCCGCGATGGCCTGAAACGCCCGGCGGACAAGCCTGTGGTATGATGCCGCGCGCCTGAGCTAGTCAAGTCCACGACCTGTCGACCCGCCCGCAATTCGATTCAATGATAACGGGACGAGACATTATCTACCTCTCCAGTATTGAGTGGAGTTTCCTTTGGCAGGGACACCAGGAAATAGCGCTACGCCTGGCTGCTGCCGGCAACCGTGTGCTCTACGTTGAGAATAC
>CAZVHN010000669.1:0-2189 GCA_964626895.1 uncultured Chloracidobacterium sp.
GATCTTTCGCTGCGCTGTTTCGATTCCGAAAACCCTTCCTTGCGCAGTGCGCTGCCCGCAGTGTGCTCAAGTTCCCTAAATGCCGTTTCCAGCTTTTTGTCGATGCCTGCCCCGACTTCCAGCATCACCGTGCGGCTCAGATCCTTTACCACGTCGGCGGTCACCACTCCGATGGCGGAGAGCGCACCGGCTGCCGTTGGCGCGATTACGCGCGGAATGCGCAGCGCCCTTGCCAGGTCGACCGCATGGAGTCCACCAGCGCCCCCAAAAGGAAGCAGGGCAAACTCGCGCGGGTCGTAGCCGCGTTCCACCGAAATACTTCTCAGCGCCCGTTCCATGTTTGTGTTCACCACCGAAATCACCCCTTGAGCTGCATCGGTAATGCGGACCTTTCGGCCCGCGGCTTTGCTCATCTCAGCCGCAAGCATGGATATCGCTTCGAGCGCCCGCCGCTCATCGAGGGGAAATTCTCCACCCAATAGACCAGCCCCACCGAAGTGACCCAACACAACATGCGCGTCAGTCACGGTAGCCAACATCGACCGGCCGTAACAGGCAGGTCCGGGATCAGCTCCGGCCGACTCAGGGCCCACCCGCAACGAGCCGCCTTCGTCAACTCTGGCAATCGATCCACCCCCGGCGCCCACGGTGTGAATGTCCATAACGGAAACGGCAACCGGCAGACCCGCAACCACCGCCTCATTGGTCATGCGCAGGCCTGCTCGATCACATAGAGCCACGTCAGTTGAAGTGCCGCCCATATCAAAAGTTACGATGTTTTCCAGTCCGGCCGCTCGCGCCGCGCGCAAAGCACCTACCACGCCACCAGCAGGTCCCGAAAGAATTGTACGCACAGGCTCGTCCGCAGCAGCGGCGGCCGAGATGCTGCCGCCGGACGATTGCATCACCCGGAGCTTCGGGGCATGGGCGGCAAGTTTCTTGAGATAGGAACCCATGAGAGGTTGCAGATAGGCATTGATGGTAACTGTCGAAGTGCGTTCATACTCGCGATACTCCGGCAGAATCTGGTGAGAAACCGATACCGGAACGTTCAGGGTGGAGACGGACTT
This sequence comes from uncultured Chloracidobacterium sp., assembly GCA_964626895.1. Taxonomy (GTDB): domain Bacteria; phylum Acidobacteriota; class Blastocatellia; order Pyrinomonadales; family Pyrinomonadaceae; genus PSRF01. Next base: position 1,071 of record CAZVHN010000669.1, read on the forward strand.
CGCGATGCGACTTTCGTGTTCCGGATGCACGAAGGAAAAAAGGAGTGAAATCGCGACGGACTCCACCTGCGCCGCTTTCAACTCAGCGACGAGAGCAACGAGTTGGTCGTCTTCCAGGGCTTCGAGCACTTCGCCTGATGCCGCAACGCGCTCGCGAACGCCAAATCGCAGACTGTCGGGCACAAGCGGCGGCGGGCGAACGGCGTCGAGATTGTAGAGTTCTGGACGCGCTTGCCTGCCAATGGCCAGAACATCTTCAAAGCCGCTGGTTGTGATGAGTGCGGTACGTGCCCCTCGTCTTTGGAGCAACGCATTGGTCCCTACCGTGGTGCCATGAACGACTTCGAGGTCCCGAAGCTTCGCACCGGCAAGCTCGGCGATGCGATTCAAACCCGCAACAATAGCAGTCGAAGGATCGGCGGGTGTGGAAGGAAGCTTGAAGACTTGCAGGCGATTATTAAACTCGCAAACAAAATCTGTAAACGTTCCGCCGGTATCAACCCCAACGCGGATGCGGCGAGGCTTTGCTTTAGCGGTGGAGGGAACATTTTCCATTTTTCATTACTACCGTCCCAACGTATTCCGAATAGGATCAACCTCGCGGGTAGCGGGTGGGTCCAGCCTAGCAGTCACTCAAGCCGCTATCTCATGAGGTCAGCACCACCTCGCGGGTAGCGGGTGGGTCCAGCGTAGCGGTCATTCAAGCCGCGGTCTCATGAGGTCAGTACCACCCACGCGGTAGCGGGTGGGTCCAGCCTAGCAGTCACTCAAGCCGCGATCTCATCCTCAGACTTTGATAATTGAGCATAGCTAACGAGGACCCACCCGCTACCGCGTGGTGGTACTGACCTCATGGGCCGCGTCATGAGTGTGTCGCTACTCAGAAGCCAAGTCGATCAGATCCAACAAGATACAATCAAAGGCCGATCAACATCGGTACAGTAATGAGTTCGAATGAGAAATGGAAAATCTTGTCTGCTCCAACTAGCTGACTGCCTACTCGACCGTCACCCAACATCCCGTCTTATTCGAGTCCCGCGCAGCGTCAAGTACAAGCTGAACCCGATAGCCGTCTTCGAAAGTCGCCGCTCCTTCGACGGTCTTGCGACCTTCGCGCAG
>CAZVHN010000670.1:0-7153 GCA_964626895.1 uncultured Chloracidobacterium sp.
CATACTCTTCATGTGAGCCGTCATCAACATGTGATGCGGCGATTTCATCATCTTCGACATCTCCGCACTCATGCCTGGCATGCCGGACTTCCTCTGCGTGCTTTGTGTGTGCTTGTGTTGCGCCAATGCTGCGGACGGAACTACCAGAACAAGCATGATGGCTGTAGCTGACAGCAATGCGCGTGTGTTCACTTTCATATCGTTATCCTCTCCTCTGATTGGTTGACTGGAATTGGGACAGTTTGGTTGACTGAAATTCGGGCAGTCGATGCTGCCCGGGTATTTGCAAACCCTCGATACTTTCTCCCGCTTCGGTTTTGGTGTCTGTGCTCTAATCGCACAGAGCAAGCTTCGTGCCCTTAATATACCTTCATGTATTGCCCTTGGACAGGCATTGTTGATTGCGCCTGCGAAGATATCCGCAGCCCGAAGCGCCAGAATTCCCAAGATAGAGGACGATTCAGCAAGCGATCGAAGCTTTGCCCTACGGCACCAGTATTGCTAGGAGCAAAGAGAGGAGTGCTCGTTAAACATTTGACCCAGCCTTAAAGAGTCCATATATTGTTGTTGGCGATGATGAAGTGGTTTACAGCTCTGGTCCTTATCGGCGCGCTAGGCAGTAGTGTCTCGGCCGGCACTCTAATGCATTCCGGCATGGAAGAGCATGGGATGATGGATTGCTGCAAGGCGGCTCTAGGCAGCGAAGATGCCATGACGCGTTCAGCGGCCAGCCTCTGCTGCGCGATCAATTGCCCAGAGCCAACTCCCACCGGCAGCTCCGTCAGCTATGGAGCTTCACGACTGCCTGTAGCCACACTTCATCCCGCAGCCGCTCATCCGGTTGCCGTTCTATTTCATGCACCGCGGCGTTTCACCGAAACGCAACCCTTAACTTCCTCCCAACCTTCCTACCTTCGTAATCTCGCACTCCTGATCTAGTACCTACAAGGCCGTAGTGTGCCTGCTTGTGGCCGCGCCGCTTCTCGGTGAAGGGTAGCGAGGAACGAGTCAATAAACGTCTGTCACGGATAGACTGCTCGATCTTTGTTCCCCACTCAGAAGAGACAGCAAGGTTTCTAAGCCGGACCACTGCGGCGCATGCTTTTGCATGGGGCACCGGGACCAGTCTGTTCCGGGAAGCTCATGACCGCCTGTTTGTGTCTGCAACTTCTTATGGAGACCTGGAGAAATGAAGAAACCAATGATCGCATTCAGCCTGATAGTGCTGACGTTGTTCGCTCTAGCCTGCGGCTCAAAGGACGCGGCAGGTGCAAAGGTTATCAAAAGCGCCTCAGCAGGGAACAATCTGAACGTTTCACTCGCAACCATTGATGGCGTGCTCAGACATGGCAACACTGAGTTTGCGCTTTCGTTCACTGATGCTTCGGGTAAACCAGTCGACGTTGGCGCAGTCGCTCTGACCTTTCACATGCCACAGATGGGGACGATGACGGAGATGAATGACGCTGCGACCTTCACGACAACGGAGACGCCAGGAGTCTACCGTGGTTGCGCAAACATCGACATGACCGGCGAGTGGCAAGTGAAGATCACGTATGAAGGGGCAGCGGGGCGAGGTCAGGCATCGTTTCCAATAACGGCGCAATGAAGGCATTTCCGATTGCCGATTGCCAATTGACTCGCTTGCAAAGAAGTTTATTAGGCCCTGCGATTCACGCACCGGCACAAACGGCAATGGCAAATCGGCAATCGGCATTTGGCAATCGGCAATAGCATGATTCACCGTCTCATAGAATTCAGCTTAAAGAATCGTGGGATAGTCATCGCCCTCTACATAGCGCTCGCTGCGTGGGGTTACTGGGCCTTGCTACGCACGCCTATTGACGCCATCCCGGACCTTTCCGAAAACCAGGTAATTGTCTTCACCGACTGGCCCGGGCGCTCACCGCAGGAGGTTGAGGATCAGGTCACCTATCCACTGGTCACAAGTCTTCAGGGGCTGCCCGGCGTGCGCGTCGTGCGCGCCAGCTCCGCGTTTAGCTTCTCGATGATCAATGTCATTTTCGAGGACAACGTCGAACTCTACTGGGCCAGGACACGGATTCTCGAGCGCCTGAATCTCGTAACCAAGCAGCTTCCCGAAGGTGTCATTCCCACACTTGGTCCCGATGCCACTGGTGTCGGCCAAGTCTTTTGGTACACGCTCGAAAGTGACCAGATGAATTTGCGCGATCTGCGCACGCTGCAAGATTGGTTCGTGCGCTACCAGCTCAACTCTGTTCCGGGCGTCGCGGAAGTTGCCTCAGTCGGCGGTTACGTCCAGCAGTATCAGGTGGATGTTGATCCAAACAAGCTGCGGTCTTACGCGATGCCTCTATCGACGGTAGTCGAAGCTGTTCAGCGCTCCAACAACAATGTCGGTGGCAACGTTGTCGAGCAGGCCGGACAGTGGGCCGTAGTGCGTGGAGTTGGGCTGATCGAATCGGTGGCTGACGTTGAGAACATTGTGATTGGCGCCTCAAACGGCACCGCGATCTACGTCCGCAATGTGGCCGATGTGAAGCTCGGGAACGCATTCCGCACAGGTGGGCTCGACAAGAATGGCAAGGAAGCTGTGGGGGGCGTGGTGATTGCCCGCTATGGCGTCAACACTCTTGAGGTCATTGAGGCAGTCAAGCAAAAAATCAACGACTTGCAGGCCGGCCTCCCCCAAGGCGTGCGGCTGGTGCCGTTTTATGATCGAACGCAACTGATTTTGCGCGCCACGAGCACATTGAAACGGGCGCTGATTGAAGAACTGCTTCTCGTGACGCTGGCGCACATCATTTTCCTCGCTCACTTCCGTTCGATTCTGATCGTCACGATCCCGCTGCCAATGGCAGTACTGCTTTCGTTCTTGTTTATGCACTACATGGGCATCAGCTCAAACCTGATGTCACTTTCAGGAATTGCAATCGCCATCGGTGTGCTCGTTGACGCCGGAATCGTTGTGACGGAAAACGCTTTTCGTTTTCTGGAAAAGAGAGGGGTAGATCCAAAAGACAGACCTCTGGTCTGGCAAACCGTGCTCGATTCAACAAAGCTCGTTGGGCGGCCGGTCTTCTTCTCAATGGCGATCATTATTCTCGCGTTTATTCCAGTGTTCGCGCTGACGGGACAAGAAGGCAAGCTCTTTCATCCACTTGCTTTCACAAAAACTTTCGCAATGGTCGGCGCGACAATAATCGCGGTCACGCTGGTCCCTGTGTTGTGCACGCTCCTGCTCGGCGGCAAGTTTCATGCGGAACAGGCAAATCCGGTGATGCGATTCCTGCAAGCTCTTTATCGTCCCGCTCTCAGTGTCGCATTGCGCCATCGGCTGTTGACCGTAGCGACAGCAGCTATTCTTTTCACTGGCGCCATTGTTCTGGCTAGCGGCATCGGCAAAGAGTTTATGCCACCACTCAACGAAGGCGACTTGATGTTTATGCCTGTCACCGATCCGGCAATTTCAATCGATGAAGCGCTGAGAATTACCAGCAAGCAAGACGAAATCCTGAAGAGCTTTCCGGAAGTCGAATGGGCCGTCGGTAAAGCCGGTCGTGCCGAGAGTTCGACCGACCCTTCGCCCATTAACATGACCGAAACGATCGTCCACTTGAAGCCGCCCGAGCAATGGCGTCAGGGCTTAACGCGCGAAAAGCTGATTGCCGAGATGGATGAAAGGCTGCGCCTGCCCGGCGTCACGAACATCTGGACCCAGCCGATCATCAATCGCATCGACATGCTTACGACGGGCATCCGCTCGCAGGTTGGGATCAAGATCTTCGGCAATGATCTGAAGACACTCGAGGATCTATCCCGACGCATCGCCGAAGTGGTCAAGACTGTGCCCGGCTCAGTGGACGTTTATCCGGAACAGATCAGTGGGGCCCCGTACATCGATATCCGTATCAATCGGACCGCCGCGGCTCGCTACGGCATTGAGTCCGGCACGATTCAAGATGCTATCGAAAAAGGAATAGGCGAAACCAATCTCACCGTCACGATTGAAGGACGCAGGAGATTTCCCGTTCGCGTGCGCTACTCGCCTCAATTTCGCGGTAGCCCTGAAGCGCTGTCGCAGATTCCGATTACCTCTCCCACCGGCGCGCCAATTCCGTTGAGCCAACTTGCAGATATACAAACGGTCCAGGGTCCGTCAATGATTTCGAGCGAGAATGGACTCCTTCGCGGCACGGTCCTGTTGAATGTCAGAGGTCGCGATGTGGGCAGCTTTGTTGATGAAGCCAAGGATGTGATTGCGCGGCAGGTGCAGCTTCCCACAGGCTACTACGTTTCCTGGAGCGGGCAATATGAGAACCAGCAGCGTGCTCGGCAGCGGCTTATGATCGTCGTGCCAATCGTGCTCATTATCATCTTTGGCTTGCTTTACATTATTTACCACTCCGCTTTGGAAGCCGCACACGTGCTGCTGGCCGTGCCTTTCGCTTTGACAGGAGGCATCTATCTTCTGTGGGCGCTTGATTACAACTTTTCTGTCGCAGTTTGGGTTGGTTTCATCGCGCTTTTCGGCACGGCGGTGCAGACGGGCGTGGTCATGGTGATCTATCTCGAAGAAGCAGTGGAGCGGAAGAAACAGGAAGTCGGCACTTTAACGCGCAAAACTTTGATGGATGCGGTGATGGAAGGGGCCCTGCTGCGGCTGAGACCGAAAGTGATGACGGTTTCCACGGTGGTTGCAGGTTTGCTGCCAATCATGTGGAGCACAAGCGCGGGTTCGGAGGTGATGAAGCCGCTTGCGACACCGGTGTTAGGCGGAATGGTTTCGAGTCTACTGCACGTGCTGATCGTCACACCAGTGATCTTCTATTCGCTGCGAGCGCGTGCGTTGAAGAAGCAAGAGATCGGTCCAGTGGGCCTGGCTTAGCGGAGTCAGAAGAGCTTGAACAGGAGCAGTTGGGAAATGAAGAAGAGATTTACACGCGCTGAATTTGTCATTTTGCGCAAGGCAGAGTGGGAAAGCGGAAAGCGTAAAGGCGGATTGTCTGCAATCGAAGACATGTTTAGAGGCGGCACTTGTGCCACCCCTTTGAGAACATTCAGCCTGGTCTTGCTGGTCATTCTTCAGTTGGCAATGCCGGCTGCTCCGCTAATGGCCCAGGAGCCCCTAACTGCCAACGGCGCTGATAAGCCAGTTCAATCTGCACGTCAAGATCAGCAATCCTCGTTAGCAAAATATTTTGATCTCAGCGACGGACTTACGGTCGATGCCGTGGTCGCCTATGCTCTGGCCCACAATGGTGAGTTGCTTGCGGCCCGTATGGAGATCGAGGCTGCCCGTGGGCTCGTCAAGCAGGCCCGCTTGCGCGCGAATCCGGCGGTGGAGATAAATGGAAGCCGGCAGATTGACGGCAAAGATAACACCATCGTGGTTACGGGCATGCTGCCGCTCGAGCTGGGCGGCAGACGCGCGGCCCGAATCACGGTTGCCGAGCGGGAGCTGGAGTTGCGCGAAAGAGCCGTGGCGGATCGCGAGCGGATGCTGACCGCAGAAGTTCGATCGAAGTTTGGCCAAAGCCTTGCCGAAATTCTTAAGCTGGGATTCACGGAAGACTTACTGGCGAACAGCCGGCGCGGTTACAGGCTGGTTGAGGCGCGGGTGGTAGAGGGTCGCAGCGCCCCTCTAGAGCAGAACATGGTCCTGGTTGAACTTAACCGCTTGAGATCGATGCGTGAGACGAACGAAGGCAAAGTGGAAATCGCCTTGCTCGAATTGCGCAATCTGATCGGCATGCCCACGAATGAACCCCTTCGGCTTGAGGGCGATTTCACTAATCTGATCGAGCCTCTGAAACCAATCGCTGAAGCTAGTGAGCAAGCTCTGCGTGCTCGTCCCGACCTGGAAATGGCACGTGCTGCAGAGCGACTGGCTGAAGCGAGAATCGTAGAGGCGCGCGTGGCCGGCAGGCCTGACGCCAGCCTCAATGCTGGATACCAGCGGATGAATTCCAGCTTTCCCGTTTTTGGGATCAGTGACGCCGGTCAGTTGCAGCCTGTCCAGGACGTTTTCAATTTTCTTACTTTCGGAGTAACCATCAACCTTCCCCTTCGCAATAAGAACCAGGGCGCGATTGAAGCGGCAGTTGCGGATGCGGATGCTGCCAAACGACGCCGCGAGTTTACTGAGCTGACGATACGCCGCGAAGTGGCCGCAGCCTACGCGCAGTACGAACGCGCTGCTCGGGCAATGGAGATCTACCGGGTAGGCGTCAAAGAACAGGCAAGCACGAATCTGGACGTGATAAGGCAGACTTACGAACTCGGCTCCAAGACACTGCTCGACTACATCGCCGAGCAACGACGATATATCGAACTTGAGAATGAATACATCGACGCTCTGCTGGGGACGTATCTTGCCCGTGTGGATATCTTGCGAGCCTCAGCCGCGCCGGAGTTGATAAGAAAATGAGTGAAACAAGAGAACCAGAAGCTCAAAGCGAGCCTACGGCGGAGGAGTTGGCGCACAAGCTTGAGGCGCGCGCCGTCCGGCCCAAGTATTTGCTAATCGTCGCGGCTGTGCTCGCAGTTCTGATAGTTGCTGCGGTTGCCGGGTGGTTGTTTTTCGGATCGAATAAGAGTGGCGCCGGTCGTCCTGTACCCGCTCCACGCAATATCTCGCTAGAGCAGCCGGATGCCGGTGCGCCGGCAGCGCCGACTGAGACCACACTAACTCTCGCGCCTGAGATGGTTGATCGTGCAGGCATCAAAATTGACGAGGTAGGCGAACAAACGATGGGCGACGGCAGTGGTGGTCAGATTGCAACGGGCGTGGTTCGGGAAAACGCTTATCGCACGACGCCGGTTGTGTCTCTGGTTGGGGGCATTGTGAGGCGTGTGAACGTCGAGTTGGGCGCAAGCGTCAGGCGCGGGCAGACTCTCGCGGTGATATTCAGCAATGAACTGGCGATGGCCCAATCAAGTTACCTGGCGGCGCTTGCCGATCTGGAAGAACATCACAAGCATCATCGACGCATGACCGCGTTGGTAGAAATTGGCGCGGCTAGCCGGGAAGAATTGGAACAGGCCACGACAAAGTTCAAAACATCAGAATCCGAAGTCGCGTCCCAGCAACAAAAGCTCCTACTGCTCGGTTTGAGCCAGCAGCAGGTGAGTGGGCTCAAGTCATCATCCCAGGTCAACTCGGAGGTCT
>CAZVHN010000671.1:0-5416 GCA_964626895.1 uncultured Chloracidobacterium sp.
ATCGCGCAACAAGGTGACTCGCGCGGAAAGAGGAAGAAAATCAACGGCGAGAAATCGTCGTACCTCACGCCGGAACGGACGGCTTTCTGCCAGGAATACTCGGCGGGGACGAAGATCTCGCATTTCTGCGCGAGAAGTAAGGCAGCAGCGAAAGCTAATTGCTCGGGAACAGTCCGCTTCACTAAAAGCTCTTGAGCGTAGACTGCACCGCCCTTTGACCAAGCGCGAACGAGCGGCCGAGCTGCGCAGAATCGGAGCACGTCACCGTCATGCGATGGAAGCAGCGAGGCGTCGCGCTGAAGCTGCTCGCCAGGCAGCAATCGCCCGCCAGAGAGCTCTCGAGAAGGCAATGCGCGACGAAGTGCAAGCCTTGATCGCTCGCGACGATACTACGGGTGAAGATTTGGAAGTTCGCCGCGCGGCACTAAACGCTCTTGGTAATCATATCGGCACTGCCGTAGTCATGGATCCTGTGACCGGTAGGATCTATTCCATTGTGAACCAGGAGTGGGCATTGAGACGCGGTTTCAAACCGTGCTCGACAATCAAGCTGGTTACAGGTGTTGCTGGTTTGGGTGAGAAAGTGATCGATCCGGCGAACACCGCTGCGGTCTCCGATAGATACGATATCGATCTCACAGACGCGTTGGCCTATTCAAACAATACCTACTTTCAGCAGGTTGGCGGCCGCGTCGGCTTTGAGAAAATGATGTCATATGCAAGGGATCTCGGCCTTGGTGAGAAGACCGGCATTAATGCTCCCAATGAGTATTCGGGTCGTCTCCCATATGAGAAGACCGGCTTTGCCCTCAATCGTATGTCGTCTCACGGAGATGATTTCGAAGTGACGGCGGTTCAACTGGCCACGCTCGTTTCGGCAATGGGAAATGGCGGCAAGCTGCTGGTGCCGCGCGTGGCGCGCACTGCGGAAGATCAGGCGACGTTCAAAACGAAAGTAAGACGCCAGATCAATGTCGAGCCGGAGGCGTGGCGCCGAATGGTTCCGGGGATGGTCGGAGCAGTCAACTACGGCTCCGGAAAGAAGGCTTACGATCCGCTGCAGACCGTCGCCGGCAAGACCGGCACTTGTATAGGTCAGGGCGGTTGGCTCGGGTTGTTTACTTCATATGCCCCGCTGGCGAATCCGAGATTAGCCGTGGTCGTAATTAGCCGCGGTCCTGATGCCCGCAAACACTTCCCCGCAGCAGTTGCCGGTAGAATTTATCGTGAACTGAATAGCCGATTTGGAACCCCGGTCAATCTCCAGCTAGCGACCGCGCCTGGCGCCGATGATCCGAAGGCCGCTGAGCTAAACGAGGAAGAAAAGGACGCCGCCGAGGCGGATGCGGCGGAGGCAGCAGCGGAGGTCATGGCCGAAGAGTCCATCGCTGCCGATGCTAAGAAAACCGCGGTCCGCGCCGATTCGCCAGTCGGTTCCCCGGTAGTGACTGAAGCTCCAGCTCCACGAAATACGGTCAAGTCCGTACTCATGCAGATTCCGCGCCGGGCGGCCGACGCTGTCAAGATCATCACTCCGCAAGCAACCGGAGAGACAAAGACCACTAAGCAACCTGCGAAGGGTGTTTCCACGGGCGACGAAAGACCGCGCCGGACGCAACCGAACTAACCTGGGATTCCGCCAGACCGCAATTCCAGCAAACCAATCTGCGCCGGGCACGCGTAACTGATACGCAGCCCGGCGCAAGTGTTTATGGGGGAGTCTGCCGTCAACGTTAAAGCCGGCAGGGCTTGACACGCTCGTGATAGTTGCAGGAATATTGCGAGCGTTCTTTGTAGGTTCCCCGACACTTATCCACGTCTTCGTGTGCTCTCCTCCGAGATGCGTCATGCCGTCATCGGCAACCGGTCTTTGTGGGAACGCATCTCATCGTCGCTCTAAAGCGACGGTGGAAAAGTCGCTCGTGGCCCCTGGGTGCGGAGATAGCAGAAAAGATCTTGGAGGTTGTGAACAACTAATGAAAAAGACTATTGGGTTGATAGCGATTTGCTTGAGCGTGTCAATACCCGCCCTGGCGCAGCAGTGCACTCCGGAAGCCAAGACCGGGTTGTACAACGAGTTCCGGAAAGACTTTAAAGGCGACACGGCCAGGGCCAACGAGCTGGCGAAGAAGTGGTTGGCTTGTCCCGAGGTCGCCGGTGAGGAACAGATTAGCGCCTACCTGAAAAACTTCGTCACCCTTTATGAGAAAGCGGACCGGAAGAATCAGGTTACTGATCTGGTTTTCAACAAGAAAGATTATCCGAAGGCTTTCGAAATCGGGAAGGCGGTGTTAGCAGAGGAACCGGAAAACATCAAGGTTATGCTTGACCTCGCTTATGCTGGCTTCGCGGCGGCGTTAGAAAACAAAACCACATTCGTGGCTGATGCAATCGCCTATTCGAAGAAGGCCATGCAATTGCTTGAATCTGGTAAGGCACCGGAAAAATGGGAGCCGTATGCCGGCAAGGAAGCCGCGCTGGCGTTCCTCAATAACTACATCGGGCGACTCACGGTCCAGAGCGACCCTTCCGCTGCGCTACCGTATCTGATGAAGGTCGCGCAGCATGAAAGCAAGTTGAAGGCTTCTCCTTCTACTTACGGCATCATTGGTGCAGCTTATGAGGCTGGTCCTTACGCAAAACTGTCGGCGGACTACAAACTGATGTTTGGCGGCAAGGATGAAACGCCAGAGAGCAAACTGGCGCTCGAGAATATTAATCAGGTGGTAGACCGCATGATCGATGCATATGCTCGCGGAGTTGCTCTCGCAGGTACCGATCCTGCGAATCAGGCGAGCAAGACGTCATGGATGGAGAGTCTTAGCACCTGGTACAAATACCGTCACAATCAGTCTGACGCCGGTCTTAACGAAATGATCGCGGGCATTCTGGCGAAACCGTTACCGCCTTTGCCAACGCCGATCACGACGCTACCCGCAGCCACGCCGGCCAGCACCCCCACCTCGGGCACTGTGAGTGCAGCTGGATCGCCCGCGGGAAGTGGCGCCGCGAGTGGTACGACACCCGCAACAACTCAGCCGGTGACGAGTAATCCGGCCCCTGCTAATACAACACCCAAAACCGCTCCCGCGACTGCAAACAAGCCGAAGTCCGCAACCCCGGCACCCAAGCCAAGAACCAAGAGGAATCATCGCGGCCGCTAAAACGTTCAAACCATAGTCGGCTGCTTCCAGATCGACGCCGAAAGCCTCGCAGTAACTTCGACGACGCTTTCGGCGTTTTGCTACAATCGAATCCGTTTTGAAGACGCAAGAAAACAAGACTCCGGATCTCGACCTACTGGAAACAATTCTCGCCTACACCTTTCAGAACCGTAACCTGCTTGAGCGCGCTATGACTCACCGCTCCTGGGCCCACGAACAAGTTGCGCCCGGAGCGGAGGATCTTGCTCGCAGACTGCACAACGAGGCGTTGGAGTTTCTGGGTGACTCCGTGCTCGGCTTAATCGTGGCCGATTATCTTTGTCGAGCCTATCCCGAGGGCACCGAGGGTGAACTCTCACGGATGAAGCATCGCCTCGTGAGCGAACCGACTCTGGCAAAAGCCTCCTTGCGACTTAATCTCGGCGACTTCCTGCGCTTTGGTCGTGGAGAAGAAAGGAGCGGTGGACGCAGCAAAGATGCACTTCTTGCTGACGCCCTGGAAGCGTTGACGGGCGCGATCTTCCTTGATGGCGGACTTGAGGCTGCGACCCGGTTCGTTAATCACGCGCTGGGTGAAGAGTTGCAGCGCGCGAATCCAATGTCTGCGGCGGAGGCCGATTACAAAACCATGTTCCAGGAAAAATTGCAGGCGGAACGCCGTCCGGCGCCAAAATATTCGGTTGTGGAAACGCTCGGACCACCACACCGTCGCATCTTTCATGTCGAGGTAACATGGGACGGCAGAAGTGTTCGGGGTCAGGGACGCTCGATCAAGGCCGCCGAGGTGGCTGCTGCAAAAGAGGCGCTGCTCAATCTGAAGTTGGATGAAGAGGCAGGAGCTAATTCTTAAGCGCCTGGTTCACATCTCATCGAATGGTCCTGGCGCACATTTCACCGATCGCTACGGCTACGCCGCTTGATGTGGGGCGGTGGCTGAGCCCCGCCGTTAGCTGACTTTTTGATTTTTGGGGCTCTGCCCCGGGGCGGAGCCCCACTCTTATTAGGAATACTCTGACGGAAGGGCGTAGCCGCTTCCTCACATCGAGCGGCGAAGCCGTAACGACCGTAGCATGGCCGCCCGGGATGGCTTATAGCAAAACGCATCTGTCCTTCCCGGACTGAGAACTTGACCCTTGCACCGAACGTATCTAGGATGATTTTAAGATGACAAGCAATTTGTCCAGCGTGAAAGTTACCGAAACACCTTCCGATACCGAGAAGAAGCCCTCGCTGTTCTCCTTCGGGCGCGTGTTCAATCGTAATGGTCATAAACATACGCCTGCCCCGGAAACCAAGCCTAAAGGCCCCCCCAAATCGGTCTGGCGCGAATACTTTGAATCGGCTGTCGTGACCGTAATCATGGCGCTCTTCGGGATGACCTTCATTGTACAGGCAGTGAAGGTGCCGACCGGATCGATGCAGAACACAATCACCATCGGCGACCATCTGCTAGTCAATAAGTTCATCTTCGCGCCGGGCGAGACGATGCCCTTCCTGCCCCAGCGCGAAATCAGACGCGGCGACATCATCGTCTTCAAATACCCCGGGAACATCTACGATCCTAAGAGCGACTTCGACAGACCTGACAACAAACCAATTACTACCAACTACGTCAAGCGCGTGATAGGTCTACCGTGCGACACGATCCGTCTGGATGGCCGGCGTGTGGTCGTTAATAGCCAGCCGTTGCCGGAACATCAAATTGAAGCCATTGATCACAACCAGAAGGACCCGCTGGAGATCGTCAACGACCCGCCTCGCAAACCCGGTGAGACTTATGATGTTTACTACCGTTCGGATCTCATGGATGACGACTATCCCATCTTCGAACATGAAGGAAAGGGACACGATAAAGAAATAACGGTTCCGCCGGACCATTATTTTGTCATGGGCGACAATCGAAATAACAGCCAGGACAGCCGCTATTGGGGTTTCGTTCCCCGCGATTTTGTGATTGGACGCGCGATGTTCGTTTACTGGTCCTACGACGAAAGCGCTCCTTCAAATAATAACTTCCTCATCGACTTCTTCAAGAACACTCGCTGGAGCCGCACCGGCACAATGGTAAAATGAAGTGCATTTTACCATTGGTTCAATACGCTTAAGGACCACTGCCCTTCTGCCTTCTGCCCTCCCTACCGCCACTGCACACTGCCTACTGCCCACTGCCCACTGCCCACTGCCCACTGCCCACTCCTACTGTCTCCAACCTTCCGCCTACCCTACCCCCCCCGCTCACCGCCCACCCACCA
>CAZVHN010000672.1:0-3266 GCA_964626895.1 uncultured Chloracidobacterium sp.
TGCGAGGAGACTTACTGCCGCGCCCTGCAGCGGAGACAATCTCCTCTGGCCCGTGTTCTATCACTCCAGATGCCGAAATGAGGGGGGTAAGCCGGACAGCAAAAATAACTTGACAGACCAACTCAGATATCTGACCTGCAAGTTAGCGGGGCTTGAGCCGTCCTTTTGGGATTGGATCTATGCTTGTAACCGCAGCACAGGCCAAGCGCTCGGCAATGAGCGCCAACCCGAACAGACCAGAGCTGATTGATTTTCTTAAGGTGCAATGAGGGGTAATGAGGATCAGCCGAGATCCTTCTCTGCTTCTTTGAACAGAGAATCAAGTCTTCCGGCCTTCAAATCTTGTTCGATCTGCCCGTCCCAGATCCGCGCGTGAAACTCTTCAAACCATTCAGCCAACTCCGCTACTTTTGCGGGCGGTAATTGGGCAATAGTGGTTTCGATCTCTTTGACGTCCATGGGCCGAAGTCTAGCGCACCTCTCTGAATATCAACAAGAGAGCTCAAATTAAGGGGCAACCTTACAACTCATCTCCGGCGAACAATCGGGCCGCAGCATATCTCAACGTTCGGCAGTTGACTCAGGATATCACTGGGAGCGCAGGCGGGGGCGCGTAACGAGTGGCGGGCAGGCGAAAAGGACTAGGACACAGGTTTGGACTCAAGCTTATCAAGGCGATATTCCAGGCCTGTTTGGATCAACGATGCTGCTCTTTATGCGCCTCCGCGTAAATCTTCAATGCGGCATTGATACGATTTCGGAAATCCTCCCCCTGCGCTTGGAACCATTCAAGCACATCCGCATCAACGTGTAGCGTGACGGAAACCTTTTTATCTGGCATCCGCAGGCGAGCGCTGTCAAAGAACGCTTCATCCAATGGAGGAATATCTGAGGTGTCAATCTCTTCGTCTTTCATTTCGCTAACTCTTGCCCAATTCGTCTCTGAGGGCTTCGTCAAATCTTGTGCGTTCATGTTGCAAAGCCTTTCGCAAAGAGATGATGCGAATCACATCTTCGCTTTCGGTATAGACAACTACAACAACGAAATTCCTGAGAAAGCCAATGCCAATCCAGCGATCCTCACCATTATCTTCTCTGGCATCGAGATTTGTTAGCATGGGGGCATCAAAGATTTCCCAAGCATCGGCAAAATCCAACTTGTGCTTACGAATGTTCTCTTTGTTCTTTACTTCGTCCCATTCGAAATTCACGGAGTAAGTTTAACCGTGAGACAACTCTCGAGACAAGGAAGATTTATAGGCGGAAGACATCTAACGATGCGCTTCGGCGGTCGGGCGGCCACTGCATCGTGCGCCAAGTTGTTGGATGGGAGACGCGCCGATTCCGGCCCGCTGCAAGCGCGGTTCAAGCGCGGTTAGGTTGTGTCGTTCGCCATTTCATGACCATGTCTTCTTTCTAAATAGTCAATGAACAAATCAGCCAACAGGTGTAACTGTTGTTCTGACAGCTCGGCCTGCCAAACTCTATTTTCGGGCTTGTTTTCTTCATTCATAGGAACATTCCATACCCTTACACTCGTTATCGGATTTCCAAGAAGCTCAAAACCGTTATGCGAAAATGCGTGTCGTAAATTACTGATTAGCTTGCTGAATGTTTTGCTCTTCTTTAGTTTTGGGCTGGCCGGGATTGAATCATCTCCTTCAATTGGAATGGGCTTCAATCCATATCGCTCTACTTCGTCCCAGGTCACTTCTATATTTTTGAAGTATTCCTCCCTCAAGCAAATTAGCATTCCAAGCATGCTATTAAGCAATTGCGTAAACTCCTCTACATCTGCCTGCTTCTGTTTCTGCGCGTATATGAAATTAAGATTCTTGCGCGATCTCCGTGCAATTACTAATGCCTTCATATCGCCGGGGTTCATGTGTTTGTGTACCTCTAAGGAAGATTCAGCAACCTAACTGCTGCGCCGCTGCAAGGTAGCCGGTTAAGCAACTTGCCAATTGCGCATCCGGTCGAATGGCTGTTACGGCGGCAGCTTTAGCCACTCAATATGATGGAAGCTGACCGCGCGTTAACAAAGCACCTATCAAACCAATCAAGTCTCCAATCAAATATCCATACTCCATTCTCACAACAGCATCCGGATCATGGTCATCGGGCACAGAGCGAAGACTAAGCTGGTCACGACCCAATTTAGCAATCATTACTGGTAGGAACAGAGCAGAGACGAGACCCGAGATCCAGCCTAGAAAGATGAAAGCCAGAATGTAAGCCAATATGGTCTTAAACATTTTCTGCTGTCTCGATAGGCTTTCAGGAACATTTCAACGTAGCCATCTAACTTTTCATCAGGTTGTTCCCTCGTGAGCGAACACGAGAGTTTCTATATAGTAAGCACGGCCTTGCAATCATCCTACGGATTTTCAGTCGCGAGCGACGCTACGCGATTCCCCCTCGCCCTAAGAGTCTTCAGCCCTGTCACCGTCATTAAATCGAGAGCCTACTCACCAATCGACTACGTCACGGTTGTTGGCCTTCGGGCCGCGGGGGCTTGACTACCACCGCCGGTACGTTCTGGTCCTTTACGAGTTGGTTGAAGGCTGGTACATCGGTGGTCATGACCCGAGCCAGGCGCTGGAGTTGAGCATCTATTTGGCTCACTAACTCGTCGTAGACCGCGTAAGACTGATCCGTCGGCGCGGCATCGCCGCGAGAAACTACGCCGCCCAGTGCGGCCAGTTTGTTGTTGAGCCGGATTGGAAAGTTCAGTGGATCCGGGCTGCTCTGGTTCTTGGTCTGGTAGAGCGTCTCTTCGATCTCCGCAAGAGTCTTATTAAGTGCGGTAGTCGCGTCGTTTATCACCTTGAAGTTAGGTTGGCCACCACCCCCGGCGGGCTGCCCGCCTGGGGACCCCGGTTCTTTAACTCGCTTCAGCAAATCTTCCACTTGCTTGCGCACGTCGCGAATCTGAATCACTGCATTGTGCGTTTTCGTGAGCTTGTCGTGAATCCTGAGTCCGAGTTCCAATTGCTTCGCATAGTCAGCGGAGGTTGCCGAAAGGCGCGGATCCGGCTTCACTTCAAAGTTCTCAACCATAGTCGCGCCATCGACCGTGAGCTTCACCTGATAACTTCCCGGCACAATTCGCGGCCCACGAGTTTCCCCTGCCCAAAGAACCATGCCCGGAAAACGTACCGCGTCCGGATAACGCATGTCCCAGACAAATCGATTCAGGCCTACGTCGGTTGACGCGCGCGCCGGGGCGCCGCCGCCAAAACCACCCTCTTCCCCGCCTGCGGCCA
>CAZVHN010000673.1:0-2034 GCA_964626895.1 uncultured Chloracidobacterium sp.
CTCGCGCGTACGCTGTCTGCTATAAGATAATCTTCCTTGAGGTCGGCCCATGTGAATTCCCAAGTTCGTTCCTTAGTTTCAAACTCAAGAGACTTACTGCAAACCGCTTCGGCTATTATTTCTGCGAGAAGGATTCGAAAGAGCGGTTCATTCTGTCCTTGGTATTCGGGCGCCGGCCCCAAATACCGCGATAAAGATGGGTGCCGAGCGGAGATTAATAACAAATGTGGTTTGCCTTCGTGGTCTGCCCATCGGGCACGGAACTTACCGAAGTCTTCGTCGCTCAACTTAAACTTGAACGGGATTCCTCCTTCGTTAGTCTTTTGAACGACTTTCACATGCGCTATGGCCTCGCGACCGTTGGCCTCAGCTTTGATGTTAGCTTTTGCGTTTAACTTTCTTCCCTGAATAGTCACGGTACCGCGGGCATAGTTGGAGCCAATAACGGGAATCAGTTCGCAGCTTCCTCGAATTGGCACCCCGGCACTGTCTGAGGAAATAAGCGTTACCAGAGTAGGGGCCGCAACGACCTCTGGAAACTTTGCGAACAATTCCAATGATCTCTTGCTGCCTTCGCGAACTCGATAGTTTTCATATTCAAATTCCAATGGGTTCTCAAAGGCGTGCTCTTCTATTTTCGTTTCGATTACCGAGGCCATGGCCTCAGTCTGTTGGGAGACCCTCGCAAGTGGCTCGGATGATCACGCCGTCCTTGAGCTTTTCGCCCCGGACCGTAAAACTCCCTATCAGACGATCTGCTTTCTTGCGATGAGGCTTGAGGCGGAAAGGAGACCCGAGTACGGTGACTGCGGAATCGTCGACTTCAATTACAACTTCTCTGCTATCGTCATCCACTAGTTGACTTTTGACGTAGTAAGTTAGCGTTTTCGGCTTGCGAGGCATTAGAGTTTTCGCTCCCTTTCCTTCTCAGCCATCACCTCTCCCAACAACCCCTTGCCCTTAAACTTGCCGCGGAGACTGTGGACATACTCTCGCTTCTTGAGCAGCTCGATCGCGTCTTGCGACGCGGGTTTGGTAGCATTTCGGGAGTCCGTTTTTGTCATCCTAGGTCCTGGCGAAATCTCTCAGTACTAAAACTACAATTTCCGACACAAGCCGCCATCGATCATCGTTCGTCACTGCTATTTGTGCATCGTGCTTTATCGCGGTCGCAAGGTGAAGCGCATCAGGCGTCCTCAGCCATATGTATTTCGCGCGTAATCGCGCAGCAGTCTCACAGATTGATTGATCAACGTCATACAGTCTTACATTCGCGGAGTTTGTTAGTACTTCCCGGTACTTCTCGGCAAGATCCTTCCGGCCCTCGCGGAGAGGTTTCACGAGCACTTCTTGGAGCGTAAGCACGCTGGTCATCCCATAAGCGGAGCCGCTGTCGAGGGCGCCGAACAACTCGTCCGCTGGCGACAAGTAATCTGGATGTTCTTCGATGTAGTAGATGAGAGGGCCTGTATCAAAGGCCACTAACTTTCCCGCGATAAGCGGCGTCAGTTGTCCCACGAGTCGCGCTCCGAATTGAGATAATCTTGTGGATCAATTCCTTGCCACAAGTCCTTCCCAAGTCCGCGCATCTCTGTGATGTGTCGAGGTTGCGGCGAATCTGAACACAGATGCAGAGCTTCTACGAGCTTTTTCCGCTCTTCATCAGAGAGGTGCTTAGCAGCCTCGATCAAAGCTTCCAGGTTAGTCTGCATTGCCATGTTTCGTTTACCTCCGAATAAGGATAACACTGGCTGTGCTTCATTAGTAGCTTGCCAGCAACGTCATCGTTCACATTCCATCTTGCGCCGCGCGATCGAGTTGTGAGACGCGGGTTTGGTAGGCGGCTTCTTCAACACCAGGTGCGACGGCTTCGGCGACGCGCTTATCAAGCGGCACAAAACCAGTTCGCGTAAACACCATGAACCTGGCTTCACTCCGCGACCGCTTGAATCGCGCAGAGATCGCCGCCAGCAGGCCATAGCGTCGCGACGAGGACGCGGAAAGCCCATAGAGCGGTGAACGGAATCATCGTCC
>CAZVHN010000674.1:0-2741 GCA_964626895.1 uncultured Chloracidobacterium sp.
AGCTGACGGGGCGTGCGCTACAGTATCGAGCACGGGGACGACCGAGGAAGGACGCTGAAAAAGGGTAGCGCCCCTTTTATCTAAAAAGGGTAGCGTCCCCTTTTATCTCCTAAAAAGGGTAGCGTCCCCTTTTATCTCCTATGGTCGAAAGAGGAGAAGGTCTGAAGCACCTCTCTCACCACGAATACGAGTTCAAAGACAAAGAGGATCTTCGCCGCTTCTTCAGTCCGTATTTCAAAAACGTATGCGTCTTTGAAACAAAATACCCAGACCGCCACAACCTATATTGCTGGGCTTCAGACGGTCCCGTTCCGTTCTCGCCCGGTTGGAGCGGTGCATGTAGCACATGGGTCACCGAACAGGAGAATTCACTCGACAAGGGTTAGCCGCGCCGCTTTTCGGCCAACCCTCGCGGGTGGTACGGGGTTTCGGTACGGGCTCTGGCCTGCATATTTGTACCGGGTTGGGGTTTTCAAGGCCGCTCGTGTCCCCTGAAAGGACCGCGGCCGACAAGCAGAGAAACCGTCGCGTGCTGTTACAGGTCGCAAAGTGTAGCGAAAGGAAAGCTGCCGAACTATAAAGTATAGGCCTGACCCTATCGTTTTAAATAGGCCTGACCCTATCGTTTTAAAGTATAGGCCTGCCCCTATCGTTTCAGTGTGAAAAAACTATCCAACGATTGCTGAGCACTGCCCAAAGGAGAAAAGAAGGAGAAAAGGGGAAGGAGAAAAGGGAGGAGAAAAGGGAGGAGAAAAGGGGACGCTACCCTTATTTATCTAAAAGGATTCGAATAAAAGTGGCGCCCCATTTACCGCTGATTCGCAACAAAGGGTAGCGTCCCCTTAATTTACAGCGCCCATCAATTGGGACGTTATGCCTCATGAGCACTGACAGCAACATCAGCGAAGACTCGATTCAGTCGCAGATGACGCTAGCTCTGGCGGAGTACACGAGACCGTGGAAGCTTTTCACACTTGCGCTCGGCATCGCGTTGTTGATTCTTGGCTCGGTCTACTATGAAGCCCCTGACTGGGACATCCCCATCAGCTTGATCATGGCGAGCCTGGCTTACCTTACGGCCCCATGGAGTCTTCGTGTCATCGTAGAGCGAAGGTGGAGGCTTTGGCCGGTGGTGCTCTTCGCAACCTGGTTTACGGTTGACGGCAGTTATTGGCTATATTGGCACTTCAAGAATCCCGTTGCGCTCGAAATGATGCGCGAGGCGAATTTCTTCGCATCGCTTTCGCTCTATGGAATGTGCGGCGTCGTTTGGCTCTATTGCGGCAGCCTGCACGAACTATTCTCGGAGATCGGCGCACTACTTCGTCTGCTACGCTTCCACAGTCCGAAGTAAGAGGCTATACATGCTCGCTGGCAACCGTTAATGATCTTTGCAACTCCTGCCATGAGGTTGTGGCATAACCCGGCAGTCGTGCGGACGGGCGCAAGCGTCGTGCCCATTTCGAGCATCGTGCGCGCCCGCCGCACACCTCCACGTTGGGCGTCTCGGATGAGTCGCGCAAGCGCAGAGGAAATGCCGATGTTATCCTGCGCCGTGCGGCGGTCAGTGCATCATTAACATTAACGGACTTTTCGAAGGAGAGAGAAATGCAGCAGAAGACATCCAGCTTTCTCACGAACGTGGCATGTGCTGTGTCGTTGCTTGGTTTGCTGACGTCATCGTGCTTCGCTGCCGACTGGTCTGAGTATCCGGAGGACGAATGGCCCACTTTTGGTGGCGACTACGCGCAGACCCGTTTCTCCCGACTTGCGAAAATCAACAAGGACAACGTGCATCGGCTCGAGCTGAAATGGGAGTTCCACACCGGCCTTGCGCCCTACGATTTCGTTTACACCTTTTCGCCAGTACCTCTGGTCGTGGACCGCGTGATGTACCTGGCGGATCCGGGCAACTGGCTAAGCCCCTTCCAAACCGCGTTTGCGCTGGACGCCAAGACCGGTGTCAAGCTCTGGCACAGGCAGCTTTCGCTCGGAGACATTCCCGAGGGTCGCGGGCAGGGCAATATTCGCAATACACGTGGTGTGGCCTACGGCAATGGCCGGATCTACGTGCCCACGCAAGATGCCGTCCTTTGGGCGCTGGACGCGGAATCCGGAGAACTCGTCGATACCTTCGGCGACATGGGACAGGTCATGGTGGGCGACGTCGCCGCTGGGTTCTACCTGACCTCGCCACCCGTGTTCGTGCCCAAGAAACTGGTTCCGAAGGGCGGGCCGGCCTCAGGGCATGACCTGCTTCTCATCGGGATCGCAGGCGGTGAGAACGAAACTCGCGGATTTATGAGCGCGTACGATGCTAATACCGGCGCCCTGCTGTGGCGCTTTTTCACTGTGCCTGCACCGAACGAGTTCGGCGGTGACACCTGGCCCGACATTACTAGCGGCGATTTCGCCAATCCATTTACCCGCGGCGGCGCGAACCCCTGGATACCTCCGGCGTATGACCCCAAGCTGGGCCTCGTGATCTTCGGAACAGGGAACGCCGGGCCCGATTTCGACGGCACACACCGGGCCGGAGAGAATCTGTTTGCCGCGTCGGTTGTCGCGGTCGATGTGCGCAACGGGCAGCGCGTGTGGTACTTCCAGGAGGTGCACCACGATCTCTGGGACTACGATCAGGCGGCGCCGCCCGTACTGTTCGACGTCAAGCGTAATGGCAAGACCGTCAAGGCTGTCGGCGCGGCAGGGAAGACGGGATGGTTCTACATCCTCGATCGCAA
>CAZVHN010000675.1:0-10584 GCA_964626895.1 uncultured Chloracidobacterium sp.
ACTGCATTAGCCAGAGTGTTAACTCCTTTGAGCATCGCATGGCGGGCCTCTTCGTGGAACTTCATTTCCTTAGCAGCCAATTTTTTTCTCCTTCAGTCTCCAAATGAACGCTTTACGGATCACTCGGAGATCATTCGCCGGCTGTTCTCATCCTGTGGGATCTGCGCCCGACCTTTACGCGCGCGGGGCGCAACAAGCGGTCGCCAATCCGATAGCCACGAGTGTATTCCGCCACGACTTTGCCTTCTTCCTCAGGCTCCACCGGAACAGTTTCCACCGCTTCGTGTAACTTAGGATCGAATTCCTGTCCAACAGACTTCATGGGTTCAACACCCGCGGTGGCAAGCGCGCTTTCAAAACTCGCCGCAGTCTGACGCACACCTTCCAAGATCTGTTCCGGCGTGCTGCCCGACTCGGCAGCTTCGGTCGCCCGTTGAAGGTTATCCAGCACGGGAAGCAAACCAGCAATGAAATCCGCCTTTCCCCGCTCCGCGCGTTCATCTGCTGCCCGGTTCAAGCGCTGGCGAGTTTCATCCGTCTCTCGTTGGAGTTGGGTGCGCAACTGACCAAAACGCGACTGCACTTCTTGCGACAACTTCTCGGCGGCTTCCGTCCGCGCCTCAAGCTCTACGACATAACTGGGTTTTAGATTTGGGCTATCGGCAGTTGCGGCCCCGGAGCTCGCTTCGTCATCCAGGAAGCTGCGGCGGCGATCGGTTACTCGAATCTCGCTTTCCGCATTATCGTCTCGCTCGGAATTTCGGTCCCTGGCCTTATAAAAATCCATGGTCTGGTTGCTCCCCTCCCCAATTGGTCCACCTTGTTGGTGCTGGTTTTCCAGTCAAGATACTTGGATCTCAATGCGCTTCGCCACTTCCTCCTTACGTTTCGGAAGGCGGACTTCCAGAACACCATCCTTGTATGCAGCGTGAATGCTCTTTTGATCGACTGAACCGGGCACGCTGAATGTTCGCAAAAAGCGGCCGGTGAGCCGTTCTGTTCGAGATGTTGAGGTCTCAGCAACGGCGCGCGTTCCCTTGATGGTTAATCGGTAATCGTCAATCGTAATCTCCAGAGCAGAACGGTCAATGCCAGGCAAATCTACCGCGATCAAGTATTCCTCATCGTGGTCGTAAACGTCAGCCGTAGGGTACCACTCAGCAGTTTCGATATCGTCACTCTTCTCGGCATCGACCCGCGCGCGTCGCTCCGTCGCGTCTTCAAACAGCCGATTCATCCGATCCTGCAAGAGCATCAAGTCCTGCAAGGGATTCCATTGCTTCGACACGTCCGTCTCCCCCTTTACGCCACTGCCGTTGCTGCCTGGGTATTGAAAGTCATGTTGTCGCCGTCGGCTGACACTCTCACTACCTGTCCCGGGAGGATCTCCCCGCGCAGAATCTTCACTGCCAGTGGATTCTGAATCAGAGTCTGAATGGCGCGCTTCAACGGCCGCGCTCCATAAGCCGGATCATAGCCTTCGCGCGCGAGGAGTCCTCGGGCTGATTCGTCCAGAGAGATTGTGATGTTCCTGTCCTTGAGCATCTGGAGTAGCCGGTCGAGCTGGAAATCTATTATCTGAGCTATCTCCTTCTGCGAAAGCTGATGGAATACCACAATATCGTCAATACGATTTAGAAACTCTGGCTTAAAATTCAGCCGCAGCTCCTCGAGCACTGCTTCGCGCACTTGCTTCTCATCACCTGCGGCCGCCTGGATCTCGCGCGACCCAAGATTCGACGTCATGATCAATACGGTGTTTTTGAAATCCACCGTGCGCCCTTTGGAATCAGTCAGGCGGCCATCATCGAGGATTTGTAGCAGCACGTTAAAAACATCCTGATGGGCCTTCTCTATCTCGTCAAACAGAACAACCGAATAAGGCCGGCGGCGCACAGCCTCAGTAAGCTGCCCACCTTCTTCGTAGCCGACGTAGCCGGGCGGCGCCCCAATCATTCGCGCGACCGCGTGCTTCTCCATGTATTCAGACATGTCCAAGCGAATCATTGAGCGCTCGTCATCAAAGAGGAACTCTGCCAGAGCGCGGGCGGTTTCAGTCTTGCCAACTCCGGTGGGACCAAGAAAAATAAACGAGCCGACTGGGCGATTCGGATCCTGGAGACCGGCTCGCGCCCGGCGCACAGCATTAGCTACTGCTGTGAGTGCCTCGTCCTGGCCGATCACCCGATGGCGGAGACGCTCCTCCATGCTGACCAGCTTCTGCATCTCACCTTCGAGCATCTTCGAAACGGGTATTCCCGTCCACTTCGCCACGACTTCGGCAACATCCTCCTCGTCGACTTCCTCTTTGAGCATTACACCGTCGCTTTGAAAATTCGCGAGCTTCTCCTGCTCCGCTGCCAGCCGTTGCTCGAGCTCCGGAATTTTTCCGTACTGGAGCTCAGAAGCGCGGCCGAGGTCGCCGGCATTGCGCGCCTGATCGAGCTGAAGCCTTAATTGCTCCAACTCAGCTTTAGCGGTACGCATATGCTCAATCGCCTCTTTTTCGGAGTGCCATTTCGCCTTCATGCCGGAAGATGCTTCCCTCAGGTCAGCGATACGCTTTTCGATCTCTTTCAGGCGCGCTTTCGATTTTTCATCCTCTTCGCGCTGCAGAGCTTGCCGCTCGATTTCAAGCTGAATGGTTTCCCGTTCTAGTTGATCAATCTCCTGGGGAAGCGAATCGATCTCGATGCGCAGCCGCGAAGCAGCCTCGTCGATTAAGTCGATTGCCTTGTCTGGAAGAAAGCGATCGGTGATGTACCGATTTGAAAGCGTCGCCGCGGCTACGATTGCCGAGTCTTTGATCCGCACGCCGTGGTGCACTTCGTAGCGCTCCTTCAGGCCGCGCAAAATGGCTATTGTGTCTTCCACGTTAGGCTCGCCGACATAGATCTGCTGGAAGCGCCGCTCCAGAGCAGCGTCTTTCTCGATATATTTTTTGTATTCGTTGAGTGTGGTGGCACCTACACAACGCAGCTCCCCACGGGCCAGTGCAGGCTTCAGCATATTGGAGGCGTCGATTGCACCTTCGGCAGCGCCGGCTCCGACCAACGTATGAAGCTCATCGATGAACAGGATTATGTGACCCTGGGCGTTTTCGATCTCTTTGAGGACTGCCTTCAAACGATCCTCAAACTCGCCCCGGTACTTGGCTCCGGCAAGCATTGAACCAAGGTCAAGGCCTACCAGGCGCTTGTTACGAAGCGTCTCGGGAACATCGCCCGAAACGATTCTCTGGGCCAAGCCTTCAACAATCGCAGTCTTGCCTACGCCTGGCTCGCCAATTAGAACCGGATTGTTCTTCGTGCGCCGCGAAAGGACCTGAATGGTCCGCCGAATCTCGTCATCGCGGCCAATAACAGGATCGAGTTTTCCCTTGCGGGCCAGGTCCGTAAGATCGCGGGCATACTTGGAAAGCGCCTGATAGTTCTCTTCCGCGTTCTGGTCCGTAATTCGCGAACCGCCGCGGGTCTGCTCGATGACCTTCACTAAGTCATCACGCTTCACGCCATGCTGACGCAGGAGTTTTCCCGACTCGCCCTCCTTTTCGTCAGTGATGGAAAGAAGCAGATGTTCCGTGGAAAGAAACTCGTCCTTCATGTTCTCCGCCTGCTTTTGTGCGGCGGTGAACACTTGACTCAGTCTGGGGCTGAAATATTGCTGTCCTCCCTGGACGCGAGGGAAGCGAGCGATCGCAGCCTGCAGGTCATTGAGCACAACCGGCACGTTAACGGCCAACTTTCCCAGCAGCGGGCGCACAATACCTTCAGGTTGATCAAGCATCGCCGCTAGCAAATGCTCCGGCTCGACCTGCTGGTTCTGGTTGCGCTCAGCCAACTCGATGGCTGCCTGAATCGCTTCTTGAGCTCGCAATGTAAATTTGTCTAAGCGCATGC
Source organism: uncultured Chloracidobacterium sp. (assembly GCA_964626895.1). Classification (GTDB taxonomy): domain Bacteria; phylum Acidobacteriota; class Blastocatellia; order Pyrinomonadales; family Pyrinomonadaceae; genus PSRF01. The sequence continues at coordinate 3,900 of CAZVHN010000675.1, forward strand.
AAATTTAGGCTGGATTGAATTCTCCTTACGCGCGAGCGGGGCTTAAGCTCAATTGAGCAGCCCCCCCTTTCGCTGCTACCAGTTATTTGATAGAGCTTAACGTCCGCCAGCCATCTCCTTCGATTTCTCACCGGGTGTCGGTTTCTCGGCTTTTGCTTCGATCGTCTTGCTACCAGTGGTAGCTCCTTCCCCACCAACCTCGATGCGACGCGCCTTGGTTTCCTGTCGCTTGGGCAACGTCACACGCAACACACCATTGCGATATTCGGCAGTTGCCCCCTCTGTGGAAACGGTCTGCGGCAGGGTAAAGGAACGGGTGAATGAGCCATAAGAGCGCTCCACGCGATGGTAGTTGTCAGTCTCGTCCTTCTTCTCAAACTGACGCTCGCCGCGAAGAGTTATGACGTTGTTTTCGACGGTGAGCTCGAAATCATCCCTGTTCATACCCGGCAGTTCCGCTTCGAGCACGATTTGATCCTTGTTCTCGTAGATGTCGACGCTGGGATTCCAGGCGCCCCTGCCGATTCCTTCTTCCCCGAACCCTCGGGTTAGGTTAGTGGAGAAAAGGCGGTTCACCTCCTCCTGCAGACTGCGCAAGTCGCGGAATGGGTCATATCTAACGATACTCATTTTGGAATTCTCCTCCTTCTAAAAATCTTGATACGCCCGGTTCCGAAATCCCACATCCCTGATTTGATCTCGTTTCAGTTTTAAGGGACCCCACCCCGCTGAGCGTACTGCCATAATAAAGGTTGAGTCTTCTTGTGTCAAGTCTTCGCAAATGGCTTTAGTTAAAGGCCTCTCGAGGTCAAAATTGTGCAGCTTGGGGTCGGGTCTTAAAGAGGCCGAGCGTAAGGCACGAGTGGAGTTATCGACTTCGGGCCCTAATTTATTTGAGCCCGAAAAACCGCTTTATCGCCGAGAGGATCCCGGCCGGTCCCTGAGTGTCGGTGTCTAAGGTATCTGCCCGTGCAGCGAGTCCCCGTCGCCTCTCGACAATAATGTAGCTTAGCGATTCTACGAGGTCCGGATTTGTTTCAAAGACCTGTTTCATCGCTTTGTGCCCAATCTCCAACACCTCAGTCTCCTCAAGGGCGACCACGTTTGCAGTCCTGGGCTCACCGGTAAAGAGTGCCATCTCCCCAAAGAAGTCGCCTTCATTGAGAGTAGCAACTGTCCGAAGTTTTCCGTTCTCATTAATCTGAACACTAACCCGGCCGTTGTGGACAACGAACATTGACGAGCCTGGATCACCTGCCCGTATCACTGTTTCACCGGGAGCAAAAACGTGGCTTACCGCGGCCTGGGCGAGCATGGATGTTTCCTCAACGGACAAAGGAGCAAAGATATCAATGGCTGAAAGCCGCTCAACGATTGTTCCTCCTTCACCGTCTTGAATTGCAATCTTGCGTGATCTCGCGACATGTAGGGTCCTGGTTGGGTAAGCAAAGTTTAGCCCGGCGCGCCGGAATGCATACCAGATCCGCTGGCGAATGAGCGCGTCCGTGTCGTTGAACTTGGCATAGTCGTCGAGCCAGTACTTCACTTCGTAGTCGACGCCGCTGTCACCGAAGTTTCTTATTCTGACAATGGGAGTGATCTTCTCGGAAACATTGTCCGCCTCTCGCACAGCTTCCCGCACGACGTGAATTGTCTTTGCGGGTGAGTCGGAGTAGAGGGTGTTAAAAAAAATCAAACGAGCGTTCAGGTTGCCACGAGGGCAAACCTCGAGAGGCTCCTTAGCTGCAGTGCTGTTATTGATCTCTATTACGTGATTTTGAAACGTCCTGATCTTTACGGCGCGCCAGGTGATTTGCTCGACGACCCCGGTGTGCTTTTGAGCCCCGACCGTGATCACATCACCGACTTGAAAGGGTCTATCGGCCTGTAAAGATATTCCGGCAAAGAAGTTCCCGAGGGTGTCTTGCAGGGCAAGTCCCAGGATTACGCCAAAGATTGCCGAGGTCGTGAAGAGCGCGCCAAGGTTAACGTCCTCGAATATGGAAGAGAAGATAAGTAAGAATAAAGCAGTAAATGCGACGATCGAGAAAATGTTCCGGACCAACGTGGGTGCTTCGAACCCTTTCCGTAGTCGAAAGACCAAGCCGAAGATGAAGTTATTGAGTGCACGTACGAAGAGATAAGCAAGAATCCCAAGTAGGACCAGGCGCAAGACATCAACTACCGTATCTGCTCTGGAAGCAAGCCCGCCCATTTGAGCTGCCAGGAAGTCACGGAAACGCTGGTCGAATTGAATGAGAAGAGATAGGCCGAGCAGTGCTATTGACGCTGTCACCACAAAGACTATGAGCTTGTTTTTGGAAGTAGAGCTATTCACGTGGATGCAAAGTTCGGCTAGCGAGAGTTGAAAACCGAAAGCTCAATAACGGCTATTCTTTTATCACCGTTTTGGCTCGTTGGCGAGAGTAGTTCTCAGTATTCGCTAGTCAATGTTTCAATTTTTCTGGCTTGCGGAAGTTGTATCGCAATAGCACGCGTAGTGGTATCGGTGTGCCGTTACGCGTGCCCGGGAAAAAGTGCAGTTGACGTACGGTTTCGATCGTCGCCTCGTCTAAACCAAACCCCGCCCAACGCGCGACTTCAACGTTGCTGACTTCTCCATTGATATCGAGATCAACTAGGACATCGACTATAGCTTCGACTTCAGCGCTGGCCGCCGTTTCCGGGTAAGGTGGACTGAGTCGCCGGAAAGGTCGTGGCAGGCGAAGCCCCTCGGCTTGGGCGGTTTTGTCATCGTCCGGCGCTGCTTCGATGAGTGGCACGCTGCTCTCAATCGCCATTTCGCGCTTCACCCGCTCGTCCTCCTGCGCTTGTCGAATGGCAGCGAGGTTGCGGCTCCGAGTAGCACCGCCCGAAAGGTCGGCGAGTAGTAACTTCTCCGCGGCGACCGCGGTGGCGGCTGTGAAGCTGGGCCGTTGCCAGATCAGAAGTCTTCCAGTACGCGAGCTCACCAGAAAAACCGACGCGTACGACTCGAAATAGGGAGGACCCGCCGAAGGAGAACGCCGTAACGTTTGTGCATCACCGACGATGTAGTAATCAGATCCGATCGCAGCTCCGAGACCGCGCGCTTCCTGCAGCGACATGTTGAGCGAGGCGATGTGGCCCGCGCCTTTTGCAGCGGTGCTCGCCTGATCGCGGTCGAGGACGAGCAACCCAGGAACGGATTCCAGATTTGCGGCCAGGGTCTCGGACGCGAGGCGACCAATTCCTGAATCTCCGAAGCCCAAAACCGCGACGGGCACACGGCGCTCTTGTGCCTGGCTGAAAATGCTCGCCGGGCTGACAGGTGAGCTGAGGAATACAATCAGAAAAAAGAGTCTTGAAAACACGCTGGGTCTTCGCTTGATTGTTTGGTTGATGGACCAGGAGTAGCGGCCACAGATGAACACGGATGACAACGGATCAGAACATAAGTCAGAACCACTTGGCGCTATCTATCATTTCATCCGTGCTGTTCGTGTAAATCTGTGGCCCATTTTAGCGCCTTTTCCACAACTGCTGTGACGGAACCCGTAGTGCCCGGTTAAACTTGCTCGAGGCGTTTTCCCAGGCAATGGTCGCAGTCAGCTCAATCACGGCATCATCAGCGTAGAAACTGCGCAATCTCTCGAAGAGTTCATCGCTCACCTCCTGACCGGTAATAGTTATGCAATCAGCATATTCAAGAGCCACACGTTCAGAGTCGGTGTACAGAAGGCTCGTTGAATATTCGGGGAGGGCATCAATCTTCGCGTCTGTTATTTCCAGCTCGCTGCCCACGGCAGCGTTGATGTCTTGTCAAAATTCGCAGCGGTTGATAGCGGCCACGCGTCTATTAATCAGCGACCGTAATCCGGGATCTATCAATCCCGACGCGTCGATACCAATCCACATCGCCCGAGCGCCACGGAATATCGAGGGACGCCTGGCATAGAGCAGGTGATTGAGCAGAGGTGAACCCCAGGTCTTCTTTTGGGCCTCGAGAACATCTTTGCCATAACGGTCGAGGCGCTCGGGATCGACTCCGGGGATTCTGGCCATTTGACTAGTCTCCGACAGCGTGTGCGCGATTCGCAGCCGAAGGATCCTTCCCGGAACGACTGTGATAAAGCGCATACACCTCACTTTTTACTTCTGCGGGGAAGCACACTCTGTGCAATTCATAACCACGCTGCAGTCCGCGCACCACGTCGCTGACTTCGCTAATTTCTCGGATCTCCGGCCGAGAATAGCCGTCCTCAACATAAATGCGGGTCTTTGGCTCGGTACCCTCGGCGGTGTAGTAGTTGTAGTAGGGAACGTCAGTAGCGCGATCCTCAATGAAGTAATACTCCGGCTCGAAACCTGCACTTGCGACACATTCGCGGGCCGCCGCCATGAAGTCCGCTTGCTCAGAGGCCGGCATGTCGAGGTCTAGAGCTTTAAAGAGACGGCGACCGGTGAAACGCCGGCTGAGATCATTGAGAATCGGATCTGCGGCGCGCTGCCATTGCTTGACGTGAAATAAAACGTCCGCGTCGTCGACTTCAAGATGTTCGCTGACGGTGAGAGGTTCTCTTCGCAAGACTTTCTCAAAAGCAGTATCAGCCGCATACCAAACAGATTCGCCGCTCTCCAACAGATTGAGAGCGCGACGCAAAGTTGAACGTAACACAGCTTCAGCCGAGCGCAGCGTCCGATGGAAATAGACCTGGCGAAACATGTAGTAACGCGCTTGCAGATACTCCTCCACCGCATACAGTCCCCTCGCCGCGACATAAATCCGATCACCCTCCTCATCGATCGCCAGCGCATTAATGATCCATTCGAGATCGTAGATGCCATACTTCGCGCCGGTCATCAATGAATCGCGTAGTAGATAGTCCATGCGATCGACGTCGAGTTGAGAAGAAACCAGTTGGCCCAGGGCGGCCGGCTGAAATTTACCTTCAATTATCGCCGCCACCTTTGCGGGCAACTCGGGTGAGTGGGAGTGTAATAACCGGCCAATCTCTGTTTCCTTACTAAGGACCACCTGCACCGTCCAGGTTTCATGATGAAAACCGAGGACCTTCTCCATGACATGCGAAAACGATCCGTGGCCTACATCGTGAAGCAGGGCCGCTGCTAGTGCAGCCGCGCGGTCATTAGGATCGATCTGATACTTCTCTCCCAGGCGATCGAGCACGCGGGTCATGAGGTGGAAGGCGCCGAGCGAGTGGGTAAAGCGCGAGTGCTCTGCACCCTGGTAGGTATAGAGACCCAGACCGAGTTGCTTGATCCGCCGCAGCCTCTGGAACTCAGGCGCGTCAATCAAGCGCATCATCAGTTCGCTTTCGTCCGTGTCGGTGCGAAGACGGATAATGTTGTGAACTGGATCGCGATAAATACGTTCTGACATTCTTTCAACCAGGAGTTCAGGGAAAGTCTATCAGATTGCCAAGGCTCTCGGAGCGCCTCAGCTCTGCCACGCTGGACTAGCGTGAAGTCCGCAAGGATAGAACTCTTATAACTCTTATAGTTAACTCGTGAAGGCTGGTTCAGATGACGCCAGGTTTTTGGGAGGCCCAATTCCGAATGAAAAAGTCTCACTAGACCGCCGAGTTCTACCAGGGTCGTCAGCGATCCGCCCACTTCCTGGAGGTCCTTCAGTCTCTGTCCATTTTTTTGAATTCTATTGGGGAAGCTGGATAAGCAGGCGCTCACAAACCTCAATTACGCTTATCACAGAAACATCACAAACGGTGTTCTATCGGGCAGGTTCAGGGGTTTCAGGGGAAGTGGGAGCCAGTGGTACTGGTTGGGAATGGGAGTTGCACAGTCGTGTACCAGCTATATGAAGACTCAACTCCCCAAGGAAAGTTCTTATCGGTTAAACAGGAGATTTACTATGAACAGTTCTAGCAAGATCGCACAGATCCTGGGCGCACTTGTGTTAGCGCTCACCTGTGTAGTCTCTTCGCACGCTCAGGTAACTACGGGTAACCTGCACGGAACAGTCATCGACCCCAACGGGGCCGCTGTTCCAAGTGCGAAAGTGACTCTCACCAACAAGGCGACCAATACATCGTCCACCACTCAAACGAGTGACGAAGGGCGGTTCACGTTTAATGGTCTATTGCCCGAGACCTACACGCTCACGGTGGAAGCGGAAAACTTTAAGACCCTCACCATCAACGACGTTCGCGTTCAGTTGAAAGATGCGCAGGACATCGTGGCGCAGGTAGAAGTGGGCGGGGCCAGTGAGCAAGTCGTAGTCACGGCCGGCGCCAGCGAACTTATTGACACCACTACAACCACTTTGTCCAAGGGCTTCAGCTCGCGACAGGTCAGCGAGCTCGCCCAAACTGGCCTTGGGGCAGCAGGTGTTAACAACCTTGCCCTGATCGCGCCAAACGTGTCTAGCAGCGGCGGCGTTGGAGTCGGTACTGGCGGATCCGTCGGTGGCCAGCGTCCACGGAATAACAACTTCATGGTGGACGGAGTTGATAACAACGATAAGTCGGTAACCGGGCCTCAGAGTTATATCTCTCCCGAAGAAGTTGCGGAATTTACTCTGGTGCAGAATCAGTTTTCGGCTGATTTCGGGCGCTCCAACGGCGGTCAATTTATTACAGTCACCAAGAGCGGTGGCAACGATTTTCATGGCTCGTTCTATGGTGGATTGCGCAACCGCAAATTAAACGCGCTCGACAACTTGCAA
>CAZVHN010000676.1:0-2836 GCA_964626895.1 uncultured Chloracidobacterium sp.
CGTCTTCCTCCGGTCGGTTCCAATCCTCAGCAAGCGCTGCCTCGCTCAGCAGGGCCGTTTCAGATGCTCCAGTTGCTGGAGCATCCTCTAAAATGGTCACGAGCGCCCGCTTTGTTGCTGAAAGACGGACGGGCTCAAGCAAGCGAATATTGCCTTGCTCGTCAATTACAGCCTCAACTGTTCGCATCATAATTCACCTCGCGTATACTTTACATGGTGTAGCCGCCGGTGTCTAACGTTTGCCGCTCAGGGGCGCGGCCTCAAACAGGCCCTTTCAGGTTTACCCAGAACCGCGACAGCGGCCGCGTCCCTCGGGAGCGGGTGGTTAGGCACTCAATTCCTGGAATGCTGCAACTGGCACCCGCCGCTCAACTGCGACCGCTTTGCGAAGGGTCTTGATGCGCTCGATCTCGTGCAGGGTCTGCGCCGTGAAGTACGACTCACCGCAGCGCGGGCACGACCATAAGGGAATGCCTTCAATCACCAGCAGCGATGGCCCACGACCAAAGCTTCGGGTAACGTCTCGCTGTTGCACCCCTTTCCGACCACACGCGGCGCAACGCAGCTTAGACGCGGTAGACGGTGATGACGAAGAGATTCCCGCCCGGGGCGATTTTGACGACCGCTTCGGTGAGGACGCTGCTGAGCGCATTGCCTCGGACGATATATTTAACTTCACGCGTTTGGCGGTCGCGCTGGCGCTCGACGATCGCACCCGTGAGGATAATGTTTTCGAAATCGAGGATGGTGAGGTTGTCATCTTCAAGTTCCTCCGCCGCGTGGATGGACACGGCATAGTTCAGAGAACGGATCAAATCACGGAGCCGGTTGATAGTAGCTTGGGCCACATTCGCATTCTATAGGAGTATTGGTTGTGTGCCTAACGTATAGCGTTTTATCCCCCAAAGCATGGAAGTAATCAAGCCTAGGATAGATCGCCGAAGTGACGACGAGAGGGATAGACTTGTCCTGAGCCTAGCCGAAGGAACGTGTTGGATTAAACCGCGAAGCAGCAGCGCAGATGCGGCTATGCGGATTGTAAAGCGGCGGTTGAGCGCGGAGTGTGGGGCTTGGTTAGCGATAGTTCGGCATACGGGAGGAGGTTGAGATCGGTGCTGGCCGATTTTCTGTGATGGCGACGGTTGAATGGGGCTTCGCAGCCACTTCTTGGTGTCGGCAGACACACCCGTTCGAAGAGGGGCCGTAAAGAGTTGAGAGGGTTTAAAAGCATTTGAGTTTTTCTCATGAGGAATCGCATCGAGAGGAGCTTGATATCGGCGGCAGTTCAGCGACGACGATCATGGTTCCATGTTTGCAGGAAGGGCAGCGGGAAAGATCGATGCCGGTGAGTTCCAGCAGGAGGTCGTGCGCTGATCTTTTGGGGATTTCGGGCAAAGCGGGATTGAGTCCGAGCAGCTTGCGGCATTACAGATTGACGTTGCTACGACATATAAAAACTAACGCATTCACGACTTCTGCTCCCCTCCCGGATTGCCGTCGAAGGTGGGTCCCTTCCACTGACGAAACGCCCCGTAGCGGTTCCTCGCCTCCTCCAGAGAAATGGGCTTTTCTGCGCCCCAGTCGCGCAAGGTCTGGTTCTCCATCTCCAGGAAGGCTCTCAGGGTCATCGCGGCGCCGTGGTAAAAGCTCGCTCCCTTGGCTTGCTCGATGTCGCGCGCGCACGTTGGGCCCCAGATCAAGAGATGATCCTTGAGAAAAGTGGTCTGTTGCCCGATGCGCCGGTTCTCTTCCTCCTGGTCCGATGCGGCGAGTTGCTTGGCGGTGAGCCAGCGCATCACCTCAAGCTCGAAGGCCAGGAAATCTTCCGGCTCAGGGTAATCTTCATTCTTTTCGATGCCGACGGTTTTCAAAAAACCCCGGAGATCCGCCAAGGGGCGGTCGAACAGGCGGCCGGTGAAGTAGAATGACTCGTAAGGGTTGATCTTCGGACCGTACGGTCCGATGAAGAGGCGGGTGTATTCGTCGGCGACCGATTCGGCGAGCTCGGCCGAAGGCGTCTGCGAGAGAAAGCGCTGCATCTCTTCCCAGCCTTGCCCGAGAACGGCATCCAGGTTGCGCGCCGCTTCTATACGCTCGGCGATTCCGTTGGGCAGCCGCAGCAGTAGGTCGCCGGCCGGCTCCTTTGAGAAGAGCGAGACGAACAACTCGTAGTAACCATGTCGAAAGGCCAGCATGTCGCGATCGCCGATCATCAGCCTACCCCCAGGTCTCCCTCTTGCAAAAGCCGCTCTAAGGCACCGTCGACGAAGCCCTTGTACTCGGCGTCTTCTTCGAGCGGCCGATCGCCCTCAGCCTTGCGCTCGGCCTCCTCGTCGTCTAAAGCCGCCGCGACTGCTTTTTCAATCGCGGCGAAGATAGCTCCGGCGTCGTCGGCAATTGTTCCAGCGAGAAGCTCCGATTTCCACCGTCCGATCCAGAGTGCCTGATAGCGCCCGCGATTGGGGAAGCGGCCTGCTTCGTCCACGGCCTGCTCCAGGCTCATGCCGAGCGTGGTCCGCAAATCGTCAAGCTCGCGCCACTTCTCGAGCGCCGACCAGCGGATAAAAGACGCGCGGACGGTGTCCATGAAAGAACTGTCCTGGACGCGCTTCCCGCGATTCTTGCGTCTCTTCTTGTCAGTGTCCATACGGTTGCTCTGTTCAACGTTGTTCAAAATGGTTCAACATAGTTCAAACAAAACAAATTTGAACCACTTGAACATTTTGAACTCTTCCGCGCTTGGCCCCCGGCTTGTTGAACCACGTTAAGCCGAGTTCGGGAATGCCCACAGGCGAGATTCCTTCCCTCATGTCATTCCCGTGAAAACGGGAATCCA
>CAZVHN010000677.1:0-14686 GCA_964626895.1 uncultured Chloracidobacterium sp.
TGATTGGACACTACCAGGACACGTGAGCCGGAATCCTTCAGGATATAGCGTACCTGCGGCGGGGTTACGGTGGGATAGGTGGGGACATCGATGGCGCCGGCAAACAGGCAACCCGCATCGGTCAAAGTCCATTCCGGCCGGCTATCAGATAGAAGCGCGACGCGATCTCCGGGCCGCACTCCCAGCGAATAGAGTCCCGCGGCAATGCGACGCGCGCGCGCGAGCATTTCGTTCGAAGAGATTGGTATCCAGCGGCCGTCGCGTTTGTAATTCAGCGTGTCGGAACGTTTATGGTCTCGCGCAATTCGCTCAAAGGCCTCAATGAGCGTTGTGGGATGCCCAGAGGTCAGAGGTTCGCGCACGGAGGTTTCTACTCGTTCTTTCGTAGCTTGGGGGACCGAATTCACTTCTCGCTAACTCCGTTGAGCAGGATGTCCAGCACCTGATCTGCCATGGGCACTAGTTTGTAACGACGTTTGGAGAGAATCCAGTTGGTAGCCATTTCGTCCAGAGCACCGAAAAAAATCTTGGCGACAACCTTCGCATTCAAATCCCGGCGAAACACACCGGCGCTTTGGCCCTCTTCAATTGTCGCGCGAATGAGTCCGAGGTATTCCGCGAAACCGGCGGCGGAAAACTCTTCCATGAACTTCGTTGAGCCGCGCAGTTCTACCTGAAACACCACCGCCAGATCGCGATCCGCTCCCATTCGTTCGAGATGCAAGAGAGCAATCCGGCGAAGTTTTTCGCGCGGATCGCTGATTTGCTCGAGTTGCTTTCGACCTTCCGAGATTGCCTCTTCCACGGTGCGATCGAAAATCGAATGGAGGATCTCTTCTTTGCTTTTGAAGTAGAGATAGACAGTGCCATCCGCGACTCCTGCTTCGCGCGCAATGTCGGCAACTTTGGAACTGAAATAGCCGTTGTGGGCAAAGACACGAATCGCGGCGCGCAAGATTGCCTCGCGCTTGTCGACGACTACCGGGCGCAGAGAAGGCAGTGAAGGTGCTGGTTTCATGGTGAGACTTGTGATTGCCAATTTCCAATTGCCGATTATCTTTCTCCTTGGCCCGTTGCGGGCAGTCAAGAGGTAGAACCGTGTTGGTCACCAAATCGGCATTTGGCAATCGGCAATTGGCAATACCTTGACTGAATGAACCGTCACTCAGTGACGGCTCTAGCCTAGCTTGCTCCGCAATTTTCTGCAAATGAGCCCGGTCAGCAAGCCCTGTGGATTTGGAAAAAGATGCACCGATGGTGGTCATCGACTCATCAGAGTGGCATCCGTGATCCTTAATGTGACACAGGCAGCGCAGAACTGGTAATAGGCAGACGCTCCGTTTTACGCGGTACTCTTGCCGTCACGCTGCTTCAAGTGCCGTGGTCTGCAATCAGAGATTGCGGGCGCTTGACCCGCAGCTTATTGCTGGGCAAGATGAAAACGCATGCTTTACCAGAACTCCAAAAACACCCTGTCGGCGCTCAGGAGTGCGCTCGGTAACTCAGTTGCGGTAATGGGTCTTCTGACCCTGGCCATTTGCCCTGCATCAGCTCAAGACTACCACCGAGAGCTCGACACTCCCGATAAAGTCTCCGTTTTCGTGAAGAACCCCAACGGTCGCGTGGAAATCATTGCTGCCGAGATGCAACAAAAGAGAGTCGCCGTCGCAGCCAACTCCCGCGGCACCCCGGTTGATTCCACAGACGTCCAGATCGAGGCTAAAGCTGGCACCATACGAATTGATGTGCGGGACCGGGGAGAGGAGGATCGCATTGATCTTGTGGTGCGAATTCCCGTCAGGTCGAAGGCCACCGTTGAAACCGAAGCGGGGGCCGTTGATATTAGCGGAAACATTGAGTCCGCGGAGGTCACTACAAACACCGGGACCATCCACGCGGACGTACCTCTCGAAGCCTTGAAGTTTAACTTTCTCTGGCAGGCAAGCAGGCCGCGTTATTTGAGCGACGTGGAGCTCCCCGAAATCAAAGAGAAGCGCGGAGGCTTTTTCTCGATCTCCGGGAAACTCGGTGAGAAGAAACCAAAGAAAGAGGAACGCGTCGAGCTCAATTTCCTGACCCGGCGCGGGGTAGTGCTGCTGAACGTAGATCCAGAGATGGTACCGAGTGATCTGAGCCAGCGACCGCTCACCGAAGCAGCGCGCGGTATTGTCCGCAGTGGCGACCGTCAGTTGATCGACGCGATCCGAAAAGTCTCGCCCAAGATGTTTGGCGACTACGCGAAGACGCTGCCACCCCCAGAGACGGAACCGACGCTGCAGCGACGGCCGCCACCAGGGCAGGTCGTAACCGCCATCGCACCGCAACTAATGCGTTTGAACGCCAGCGTCACTGATCGGAACGGGCGTGCAATTGGCGGCATGAAGGTAGCTGATTTTACGGTTTACGAAAACGGCGTCGAACGATCGGTGACAAACGTAGTGCCCACGCAGGAGCCATTCAATCTCGTACTCTTGTTGGACGTGTCCGGCAGCGTGGAAGAACGAATTGATTTCATTCGCAAGGCGGCGCGCGATTTTCTCAATACCGCCAGCCCGCAGGATCGGATCTCAATCATCAGTTTTCGCGACGACATCCAGTTGATTTCGGACTTCACCACTGATCGGCGGCTGCTCTCGAAGAAACTGGATGAAATTGAAGCCGGCGGCCCCACGGCCTTTTACGACGCGTTGGCTTATGTGCTTGCCGATCCCTTAAAGAAGTTGCGCGGCGAGCGGACCGCGGTGGTGGTAATGTCTGACGGTGATGATAACAAGTCGTTTGTGCCATTTCCCGCCTTGCTGGAAGCGCTCAGTGAATCCGGAGCGCTGGTTTATCCTCTTTACGTTCCTTCCGGGTTGATTCCTGAGGCAAGCGTGCCCAGACCTGAAGTGACCATTGATCCGCTGCGCAGCCGTTATTTGACTCTGACAACGCGCGCCGAAGAAGAAGGGCGAAAACTTGCCGCGGCTTCGGGCGGTGTCTACTATCCAATCCGCCGGCTGGATGATCTGCAACGCGCTTACGATGACGTCGTAATGCAATTGCGCACGGCTTACACCATTACCTATGCGTCAAACTCGACTCCCTCGGGTAGTCGGCGCGTGCGAGTGCGTGCTAATCGAGACGGCGCCTCGGTGCGGCTGAGTCCGGTGGTTAACCTAGAGACGCCCTGATTTCGTTCTCAAGCTCGGTGCCCCCGAGAATGGCGCACCAGGGTGTATACTGTGGACAAAGAGAAACTCAACATGGCGCTGAATGTTAAAGTAGACAAAGACCTGCTCGCGCACTTCTGCCGGCGGAACCACATCACTCGGCTCTCGTTTTTCGGCTCAGTATTGCGTGACGATTTCGACAACGACAGCGATATCGATGTACTTGTCGAGTTCCAAGCTGAGCACGTTCCAGGATTGCTTAAGCTAGCACAAATAGAACGCGAGTTATCTGCTCTTTTTACAAATCGAAAAGTGGACCTGCGCACCAGTGAAGATCTGAGCCGCTATTTTCGTAGTGAAGTAGTTGCTACTGCCGAAGTGCAATATGCTCAAGCCTGACAGCGTTCGCCTGCGGCACATGGTTGATGCAGCGAACGAAGCCCAGTCCTTCGTCGCTGGCAAGTCTAAAGCTGAGTTTCTTCAGGACAGAAAGCTCGCTTTGGCCCTCGTCAAGTCCATTGAAATCGTTGGCGAAGCAGCTAGCAAGGTTTCGCGTGATCTTAGGGCAAAGGCGCCTGAGATTCCATGCGTTGATATCGTTGCCATGCGAAACCGCCTCATCCACGGCTACTTCGATATAAATCTCGATGTCGTTTGGCAAACTGTGACAACAGAATTGCCGCCGATAGTTACTCAGGTAGAAAAACTTCTTACCTCAAGCACAGACGAATGAGCCAACCCCTCTTCGCAGCCCTGTTTGATGAAACTGAGCGCGGACCGATGACCGTTTCGGAGCTGACCAGCGCCGTCCGGAATGCGCTCGAGGCGCGTTTCTCGTCCGTCTGGGTGGAAGGCGAGATCTCAAACTTCAAGACGCATTCATCCGGTCATTGGTATTTCACCATTAAGGACGAAGGCGCCCAGCTTCGCGCGAAGTGTTTTCGTTCCGCCAACTCTCGCATACGCTTTCGCCCCACCGACGGACTACATGTGAGGGCGCGTGGCCGGTTAAGTGTTTATGAAGCGCGCGGGGACTATGAACTAATTGTAGAAGCTCTCGATCCCGTGGGCGCCGGAGCGCTGCGCATTGCCTTCGAGCAGCTTCGCGATCGCTTGCAAGCGGAGGGACTATTTGCGAAAGAACTGAAGCGGCCTTTGCCGGTCTTTCCGCGGCGGGTGGGCATTGTCACTTCGCCGACTGGCGCTGCCATACGCGACATCCTCAACGTGATTTCCCGCCGCACCCGCACGGTCCATGTGCTCTTTTCGCCCGCGCGCGTGCAGGGCGATGGCGCCGGCAGCGACATTGCGCGGGCTGTCAGATTGATTAACGAGCACCACAAACGGGCCGAGCGCGCCGGTCTTACCGACGACCTGATCGATGTGCTTATTGTGGGACGCGGTGGCGGCTCAACCGAAGACTTGTGGGCCTTTAATCAAGAGGAAGTCGCCCGCGCCATCCGGGCATCAGCAATTCCGGTAATTTCCGCAGTGGGCCACGAAACGGATTTCACGATCGCCGATTTTGCCGCCGACTTGCGTGCGGCAACGCCCTCTGCCGCCGCGGAACTGGTCGCCGCGCAGGAAGATCAGATTTGCTCGACCCTGGCTGAGCTGGGACGAAGCCTCTCGCGGCTGATGCGTTTCAAGATTGTCGACGCTCGTACCAGAGTGCAAGAGCATGCTTTGTCTCAGGTCTTTGACGAGGTACGCTCGCAGGTGCGGAATGCGCGAATCGAGACTAATTCCGCGACTCACCGTATGCAGCTTCAAATGAATCGGGCGGTGCGGGATGCGCGCGGACGCGCTGACGCTGTTTCTTTCCAGCTCTCACCCGCGCGGCTGCAAACGCGTCTGACCAACGCCAGGATGCGCTTCGAGACCGCATACAATAGTTGCAGTGGTTTGATGGATACACATCTCGAGGAATCCCGCACTCGTCTTGGCCTGGCAGCAACCTCGCTCGACGCGCTCTCGCCCCTGGCCGTGCTCCATCGTGGTTATGCCATCGCGCAGGATCAATCCGGAAATCTGCTGCGCGACGCGCAGTCGGCTTCGGTAGGCGATTCCATCCGTGTGCGTCTGGCTAAGGGCCGGCTCGAGGCACGGGTCGAGGGCATTGAGGAAACCTGAGCTTCTCCAAGGCCCTTTACCATAACGAGAGCAATGACTCCTGAGCAGAAAGCCGGTGGGCCGCAAAGCCGCAAGCGTCTCGTAATCAGTTTCGAGCAACCGCGCGGTGCGAAGGCTGCGACCAGACGCCGCGGCAGACGTTGGCCAAAGCTTGTGGCTGCGCTGGGAATCATTATTGTCCTGGTGGCTGTCTCAGCCGCGGCCGGTGGGTATCTATGGTGGCGGCATTACCGGACGACGCCGGCATACTCGCTCGCATTACTCGTTGATGCGGTGCAGCGAAATGACGTGACGGTGGTTAATGAAATCGTCGATATTGACAAGATAGTCGACAGTCTGGCGGCCGACGTGACTGAGAAATCGGTCGCACGCTATGGCGGTACGCTGAGCCCTCAGCAGCGCAGACGCGTCGAAAGGCTGGTGCCAAGTCTGCTGCCCGGTGTGAAGCAAAGCGTTCGCGATTCCTTGGTGAAACGACTGCGGGAGCTTTCGCAGGAGTCGGAACCGAAGCCGTTCGTTATTCTCGCGATCGGGCTGCCTTATCTTGTTAAGATTACTACTGACGGCGACGCCGCCCGTGCCGTCGCGCCCGTGCGAGACCGTGAGATCGAGCTTACCCTCCAGCGCGATGGCGAGCGTTGGAAAGTAGTGGCGATGAAAGATGACAATGTCGTACCACGAATCGTGGACGACCTTATAAAAGATTTTCCGGCGATTGGACCGCTTAATTAGCCGGCGGAAACCACCGCCCCGGAAATGAATGACCGGGTTCCAAAGCGAGATCCTAATGACGAATAATGAACGGCAGTCCAGAACCTTCGAAGCGTCGCTCGAGGCGCTGGAACAAATTGTCCGTGAACTCGAGCAGGGCGACTTGCCGCTGGAAAAGAGTCTTGAGCTGTTCGAGCAAGGCATTCGCCTTTCGCGAGAGTGCCAGGAACGACTCAGTCAAGCCGAGCGTCGCATCGAGGTACTGCTGCGCGATAACCAGGGACGCCCCGTGGTGACCCCGTTTGAAGATTCCAACGCCATACCTCAGGAAAGCCCGGGCGGAGAATGAAAACGTCTTCTGAGCTTTCACCGACGCCTGCCTTTGACCTGGAAGGTTTCTTTAACGAACGTCGAGCGTTAATCGACGGCGCACTCGATCGCCTTCTCCCCGGGGAATCCGTAGAGCCGGTTTCAGTGCACAAGGCGATTCGCTGGAGCGTCTTCGCGGGCGGCAAGCGCTTTCGGCCAATCCTGCTGCTCACCACCGGCGAAGCCTTCGGAGCTCACCCCGAGGAGCTCCTGACCACCGCCTGTGCTCTGGAAATGATCCACACCTATTCGCTGATCCACGACGACCTGCCGTCGATGGATGACGACGAACTGCGGCGTGGTCGACCCACTTGTCATATACGATTTGACGAAGCTACCGCAATTCTCGCGGGCGATGCGTTGCAAACTCTTGCTTTCCAGACCATCGCCGAAGAATCGTTGCTCTCGGCCGAGAAACGAGTTCTTTTGGTTAGCGAGTTAGGGCGCGCTGCCGGCACGCCCGGAGGTATGGTGGCTGGGCAAGCCCATGATCTCGAAGCGGAATCGCGCGCGGTGACGAGTGGAGAGTTGGAGCAGATTCACCGTTTGAAGACCGCGGCGCTGATAATTGCCGCCGCCCGTTGCGGCGCCATCATCGCGGAGGCAACCGACCCGGAACTTGAAGCTGTTGGCAGGTATGCGGCGCAGCTCGGTCTTCTTTTTCAAATCACCGACGATCTTCTCGACATTACTGCAACAGTGGAGACTCTGGGCAAGACCCCGGGCAAAGACGCGCGAGCGCAAAAAGCTACCTACCCATCGCTCTACGGAATAGAGGCCGCACATCAGCGCGCGGATTTGGTTCACCAGGAAGCATGCGCTGTGCTGGAGCAAATCGACAGACCCACCGAGCGTCTTCGCGCGATTGCCGATTTTATTTTGAAGCGAGATGCCTGAATTAATGGCCTTGCTGTTAGTTTTGTGAAAAACCCAGAAGTTGACGCTGAGGAAAGTCGAGCGGGGGTAAACCGCCCTTCCCAACCTGTGAGGCTTCTATAGCTGTATCGCGCTTTCCCGAATTGAGAGCCTGAAAGCTAGAAGAAGATCTCTCAAGACTGAAAATCTCGCAGGTTGGGAAGGGTCTTTTACCCCCGCCGAGCTTGGTTAACAACAAGATTCGAGTTTTCACAACGTCCCATAGAGTTTCCGCAAGTGGTGTGGCGGAGCCGCCAGCGAAACCACTAATTGATTTCCATGTCCAACACTTTCATAGATCTCACCACACCATTGAGCACGGCCTGATCACCTACAAGGACTGCCGGCGCCGGTTATCTCCGATCATCTGACCCGCCTGATTTTTCCTTGACGGGCTAGGAGCTCGGCAGCGGTTCAGCGACTTCGGCAATCTCCCGATTGCTCAGGCCCTCAGCGATTAATTCGAGTATTTCGAGCTCGCGCCTGGTGATGGAAAGCTCACGCAACCTCTCTTCATTCAGCGCGAAAGGCTGCGTAGTTAGGACCGCAACTTCCTTTACGACAACGACTTCTTCCTTCCTGGTGAGTTTGAGTCCGAGCCAGATGCCTAAGATCGCAAACACCAGCGCGGTCAATCCTCCGTAGATCTCCACCGAGTGCTGCACAACCAGAAAGCGATACTCGATGAGTTTGAGCACGACAATCAGCAACCCGCCGCAGAGTCCATACACGAGACCATAAACAATTACCTGCTTTTTCATGAGCGGAATCGGGAGCGCAGTCGGTACCTATGTGGAGTGCGCCGGCAGAGCGAAGCGGCGACGGCGCTTTGGATTCGCCACCGATAAATCCAAAGCGGTGTCGCGCTCCGCTTGCCCCCGCACTCCAAAGGTCGAGTGCTCGTAGTGGGTCACTACCCGGCCTGCTGACGAGTTTTCAAACGGTCGCTAAGGCTCTCGGTGCAGTTGAGGTCTATGACTCTATTCGAGGACGGCTTCGCGAACCTGCTTCTCCTGATCTTCACGAAACTGACGCAGCTTTTCACGCAGTTCGGGCCGACTATTGGCCAGTATCGCCACCGCGAAAAGCGCGGCATTCGTGGCTCCGGGTTTTCCAATCGCAAGAGTTCCCACCGGAACACCGGCCGGCATCTGAACCGTGGAGAGAAGGGAATCCATGCCGTTCAGTGCGTCACTCTTCATCGGCACACCCAGCACCGGCAGGGTTGTGTGCGCGGCAATGACGCCGGCCAGATGAGCTGCGCCGCCGGCTGCGGCGATGATCACTTCGGTGCCTCGAGCCTGGGCGTTTGAGGCAAAAGCTGAGGCCAACTCGGGGGTCCGATGGGCGGATATTACGCGACACTCATGCGGGACGCCGAAACGCGTCAGCATCTCGTCTGTATGACGCATCGTTTCCCAGTCGGACTTGCTGCCCATGATGACCGCGACGAGCGGCGCGGCGGCGCCGTGAGACCCGGAGACAGGGCGACGGAGTGACGAGGAGGCAGGGCGACGGGGTGACGAGGAGGCAGGGCGACGCGGAGACGCGGAAACGGAGCGTTTAGAAGCCGACTTGGTTCGATTGTTTTTGCGAATTCGTGCCCCCATCACTCTTATCCCTCCATCCCCTGTCTCCGCTTCTCCCCGTCGCCGAGTCACGCCTCAGGCTCCCTGATCCAGCGAATAGCCACGTTCGCCGTCGAAGGTGTAAAGGTTTTCGATCTTGATAAAGTCGTAGCCCGCACCAGCAACGCGCTCAAGCAGGGAAACGATCTGTGGGTGCGAGACTGTGCCGCCAGTGTTTTCAGATAGGAAGCGACAGCGCCAGTGATCGGAGCAGAAAGTTTCCGAGTGGCCACCCGGCCACACCTTCACGCCGCGATTGCTCATCATCTCGAGCTTCAGACCGTTTCCGTTCAGACCGCTAAGCGAGCTGCCCAGATCGTTTGCCGAAGCGGCAGACCAGTCAAGAAACACATCCACACCCACCAGGTCCTTCTTCGCCCGCACGTGGGCGGCGGAAGCTTGCTTCTTTTGATCTGCTTCGCCTTCGACGGGCTTGTATTTCGCTGCCTTGAGAGTTTGCGGCGTCAGCCCAACGCGCTGGACCACTGCGTCGGCAAACTCCTTCGTGCCCACTTTCTCGCGACTCACTCCTTCTTTGTAGACGTCGTAGGTGTGAATACCATCTTCGATCGTTCGCAGCCAGGCATTGTGCACCCGCTCCGCCACGCCCGTTTCTCCGATGTGGACCAGCATCATCACGGCGCCCAGCAACAGACCCGACGGATTGGCCAGATTCTGTCCGGCGCGGCGCGGAGCAGATCCATGAATCGCTTCAAACATCGCCACGTTTTCGCCGATATTCGCCGAACCCGCGAGGCCGACCGAGCCGGCAATTTGCGCCGCCACGTCCGAGAGCACATCGCCATAAAGATTCGGCATCACCAAAACATCGAAGGCTTCAGGTGTGTCGGCAAGTTTGGCGGCGCCGATGTCTACGATCCAGTGTTCGTTTTCAAGATCCGGATACTCCGCGGCGATCTCAGTGAACACTCTGTGAAAAAGGCCGTCCGTAAACTTCATGATGTTGTCTTTGGTGAAGCAAGTGACCTTCTGGCGACTATTTCTGCGCGCGTATTCGAAAGCGTAGCGCACGATCTTTTCCGAGCCGGGACGTGAGATCAGTTTCAAACACTGGACCACCTGATCGGTCTGGCGGTGCTCGATGCCGGCATAAAGATCCTCTTCGTTCTCGCGAACTATGACCACATCCATCTGCGGATGCTTGGTCTCGACAAACGGGTGATAGGAGACGCAGGGACGAACATTGGCATAGAGGCCGAGGGTCTTGCGCACCGTCACGTTCAAACTTTTGTAGCCGCCGCCCTGGGGAGTGGTGATCGGAGCTTTGAGAAAAACCTTTGTCCGGCGCAGCGAGTCCCAGGCGCTGGGCTCAATGCCTGAGCTGTTGCCCCCGAGATAAACCTTCTCGCCGATGTCTATTGTTTCAATATCCAGGTCGGCCCCGGCCCCTTTCAGGATGTGAAGCGTGGCGGCCATGATCTCGGGCCCGATGCCGTCGCCATGTGCGACAGTGATAGGAACACGTTTAGGCATATTGCAGCTTAAGCCTTTCGTTCGGCGCGGTCGGTTTTGAATGACAGAGAAGCAAGCAATATAAGCCAAAACCGCAGAGGCAGGCAATCACAGAAAAATGGCGTAGTGGGTCCGTTTGTTTTTCGTAACTGCGAGCCCACTCGCTATGGCACCGTGAGCGGTGCAGACTGGGCGGAAACCCAAAAAGGGCCTACGGTAATTTGCAGTTGGGAAGGTGGACCCTGTCCCCGCTCACCTTGGAAAGCCATCGCCATTAGCTTAACCTTCTCAACTCCAACAACCTGACGGGTGACTTAAGTTTGAGAGGTTGATTTGTTGCTTAGGGGCTTTGCAGCTTGAGCGGGGGCGCGCTCCGCCTTGCCCCATTCCTAACCTGCAAATTATCGTGGCTTGAGCCGTCCTTTTGGGGATCGCTATTTTCTCTTGCGCTGACAACCTCTTCTCGTATATTTTTGCCCTTAGGTTCCTACTCTCGCGCAGCAAATGTGACTGCGCCTGTCCGCGACCGTAGAGCGACGACGTTCGGCTGAAGAGAGAGTGAGGCAGTTGTCAACTTGTCGGAAGCCGCTCTCTGTAAGTGTTAGAGCATCCGGTCCGTCGCGTTTTGCCTAAGGGTCATCTCCCCGCCTGACTTTGCGATTCCACTTTACCCGCGCTTCGCCCTATCTGAAGGATAAGAATTAGTCATGGCTACAAAACTCTATGTTGGAAATCTATCGTTCCGTACGACGAGCGAGGAGCTGAAAGAGGCTTTCTCAGCAGCAGGTACAGTGGCGACCGTGGGGGTTATCGCGGTGGCGGCGGTGGTGATCGCGGCGGAGATCGCTACGAACGCGAGCCGCGGTGGTAAAAAGCGTTATGGGAAAAGGGGAATGGGAAAAAACGGGAATGGGGCCGAGCCCGAGGCTGTTGGCGATATTCCTTCCAATTCCCCTTTTGCCCTTTTCCCCTCTTATTTTCTTGCCGACGGAGTGAGCTTCAATTTCAAGCGCTCGCTACCGCGCATGATTTCCACTTCATACTCCTGACCGGCTTTCATTTCGCCTAGCGCGGCCGTGTAATCGTAGACATTGTGCACATCGCGCCCGGCCATCTTCACAATCCTGTCGCCGGCTTTCAGTCCCGCCTGGGCCGCAGGGGAATCATCACGCACTCCGTCCAACAATAAACCGTCGCTCGAGTCAGCGTAGTTAGGAATGGTGCCGAGATAAACGCGGAAACCGGTCGAACGCCCCGTTGCTGCGCTTTTGGCGACCTGGTACGTGGGCCGTTTGTCGCTCGCGTCGACTTCATGAACGATGCGGGCCACCATCCCGAGTATGCGGGCCTCGTCCTCATAGTTGATCTTCTCCGCAGTATCAGACGGTTTGTGGTAATCGACATGTGTCCCGGTCCAGAAGAAGAGGACGGGGATCTGCTTGGCGTAGAACGAGGAATGATCGCTGGGGCCAAAGCCATCTTCGTTCAAGGTGAGCAGAAACTGTTTGGTTACGTCGTTGCCTACAACCATTCGGCCGTTGGCCCCAACCACCATCGGCAAGCTGCTGGAAGGATGGGCCGCAGAACTCGCATTGACGGTCAGGCCCTGTAAGATGTTAGCCCGCTCGATCATCGCCGGCCACTCCGGCGCGGTGCCGACGCCTCCGATCACGAGTTTCCTGTCCTTCATTCGGCCAATCATGTCCATATTGATCATGGCGACGGTGCTTGCGAGTGGGACCACGGGGTGGTTGACGTAGTAATTCGAGCCGAGCAGTCCTTCTTCCTCTCCGCTGAAAGCTACGAAGACGATCGTTCGACGTGGTTTGGGTCGCTGGGTTGAAAAAATACGCGCCAGCTCGATCATGCCCGCGGTTCCGGAGGCATTGTCATCTGCGCCGTGATGCACGTCGCCTTCTCGCTGGGCCAGGCTGCCCGCGCCGCCACGCCCCAGATGATCATAGTGCGCGCCAATCACGATGGCTTCGTTCTTCAAGGTCGGATCCGAGCCCTCGAGGATGCCTATGATGTTCGCCGCGGCGACTTCGCGGCGGATGATGTCTGCTTGAAGGGTTACCTTCACGGAATCAAGCAGCCTGGGTTCCAGGGTTTTGTCCCGCTCACCGGTGCGACCCAACTTTGTCGCAGTGGTAATCATTTCGCGAAGTGCAGTTTCAAGTTCGGAAATGGAATTTACTAAGCCACCGGCCTTTAGCATTCCTTCCGCGCTCTGTCTTGAGACAGCAACTACCGGCAAGCCCGCATCGCTGGTGTTGTGGTCGTAACGAAGACGCGACAGAGGGTCGTCTTTGAAATTCACTTCGCGCCCTATGATGATCAACCCTTTCGCGCCCGCGTTGCGCGCCGCAATCGCTTTGAAGCGCAAGTCTTCGTAGCGGGCAAACGTGCCGTGCGGATTATCTCCATCGGGTGTGCCTGAGAATGCCACTGCAATGTATCCCGCGACACGGGAACCGGCGTAATCGTCATAGTTCAATTCCGGAGCAGTGATGCCATAGTTCACGAAAGCAAGCGGTGCATCAGCAACCCGAGCACTTGAGGAGAAGCCCAATGGCACCCAGTCGTCGCCGGCGCGGAAGTCGAGAACCGCAGTGGCCGTTCCGGCGCCTCCGGCCGGCTGGACTGACGTTTGCGGAATCAACTGCATCACGTTGTTTTTACCGAGTTCCACGCCGGCGATATACGGAAATCGTTGCAGGAATCTGGATTGCGCTTCGCCCCTGGTGCGCGGCGCGCGGGCAGACGGAGAACCGGGCTTCAAACCGAGACGGACAAACTCACCGGCTATGAACTGGGCCGCGCCGTCAGCGCCAGGTGTCCCCGTGCGCCGGCCTTCGAGTGCATCGGAAGCAAGGTAGGTGACATGCGAGCGCAGCCGATCCGAGATAGTGGTGATTTGGGAGACTGGTTGCTGCGCCAGTGCCGCGACGGAAATCGCAATGCTGAGAATGAAGGATAAAAATCGGCGTCGGAATAGTGTATTTTTCATTTTGAACTTCCTAAACTCATATCTAAGTCAATGTTGTCATTTGCGCCCTGCATGCTGTAAGCAAAGCCGAAGTTTCTTGCTGTTTGAGCGTTTCGACCGAGCGAAACGATCCACGAAATCACACGAACGACCACGAAATCTTTGTTGGTGTCATTTCGTGCAATTTCGTGGATCGTCTCCTTTGGTTGGGGTACAGAACGGGCCGTTCACATTTGGCAATCTGCCTCCTTCTAAACCTATTCTACCCAATCCGCAATAAATACATTTGTCTCGCCGCGAGCTTTCGCGTTGCGATTTGAGGCAAACACAATTTGCTTTCCGTTAGGCGAGAACATTGGAAAACCATCAAAGGTGTCGTTGAATGTGATGCGCTCGAGCCCTGATCCGTCGATGTTAATTTTGTAGAGATCGAAATCCCGTCCTTTGGGGTCATCCATGTTTGACGAAAAGATGATTCGTTTGCCGTCCGGAAAGAAATAGGGCGCGAAGTTAGCTTTGCCGTTACGAGTAATTTGCCGTTTGTTAGAACCGTCAGCATTCATGACCCAGAGCTCGAGGGTGCTGGGGCGGATCAGGTTGTCCTTGAGCAGGCTCTGATAATCACTCCTGTCCTTTTCCGTTTGCGGGTGGTGCGCGCGATAAACTATCTGCCTGCCGTCCGGCGAGAAGAATGGTCCACCATCATAACCGAGTTCATTGGTCAACCGACGGACATTTCGGCCGTTTGCATCCATCGTGTAAATATCAAGATCGCCATCTCGCATTGAGGTGAAAACTATCTTTTTACCATTCGTTGAGATCGTCGCCTCGGCATCGTAGCCAGGGGTCTTGGTCAGTTGTTGGATCTGTGAGCCATTTGGGCGGGCAATGAAAATGTCGTAGCTGGGGTAGATGGCCCACACATAGCCCTTGGAAAAATCCGGCCGCGGCGGGCAGGCGGTTCCGCCCAGATACGTCGATGAGTAGAGCACGCGGCCAAGGTTAGGAAAGAAATAGGAGCACGTCGTTCGGCCGGTGCCGTCCGAAATCATTTTTACGGCCGAGCCGTCTACATTCATCGCATAAATCTGATCACACTCTCTGCCGTCGCGCGTGGACTGAAAGATGAGTTTCCGACCATCTGCTGAAAAATAGGCTTCAGCGTTTTCACCACCAAACGTTAACTGCCTGATGTTACGCAGGTGCTTCTCGCTTGGAGAGCGTGACGCAACGGACGATTGCACCGCGGGTGAGTGGCCAATTGTCGCCAGAGTTACAGAGAGAATTCCGATCGCAAAAAAGCAAGCTAATGATTT
>CAZVHN010000678.1:0-3112 GCA_964626895.1 uncultured Chloracidobacterium sp.
CAGAGACTTTAAGAACCGATCTCTGAACGTCGCGCCTTCTTTTCTAGCGTCCGGTTCTTTGCGCCGCGCGGTATTCGCGTGGGCACCCGTTTGGCGGGTCGGTGGTTCAATTGCTCGATCTTCTTGCGAACCTTCTGCAGACAGAGCGCTTTATTCCGATGTTGGCTGCGTTCCTGCTGCGAGGTGACAACGATCCCCGAAGGCAGATGCCTCAGACGAACGCCGTTTTCAGTCTTGTTGACGTCCTGCCCCCCGGGTCCACTCGAGCGAAAAGTTTCGACCTCGCACTCTCGCAACAAATCTTCGTCTGATTCGAACAGTCTGATCACAGTGCCCTCATCATCCCTCACTGCCATTAGTCACAAAGAGTGTTACATTGCACCCTTAAGGCGAATGCTTTGAACGCGCCGCTTCCAATTGTCGATGGAGTTGGTCCGAGCTGCCAATGGCTTCCGGCAGGTCCATGGAGAACTGTCATAGACTTTTTCAAAGAACAATACCCTCACGTGGACGCCGAGACGTGGACTGCACGGATGGCGAAGGGGCAGGTGGTGGATGAAACCGGACGCCGTGTAGGTCCAGAGACTGCTTATCGAGTTGGCGCCTGCATTTCTTATTACCGCGAGTTGCAAAATGAAAAAGGAATCCCCTTTGTTGAGCACGTGCTTTATCAGGACGAACACATCCTGGTTGCAGATAAACCGCATTACTTGCCGGTGATTCCTTCGGGAAGGTTTCTCCATGAAACGCTTCTGGTCAGACTGCGAAAACAAGGCAAGCCGGGAGCCCTGGTGCCCATCCATCGTCTGGATCGGGAAACCGCTGGAGTGGTGTTGTTTTCCCTCAACCCGAAAACAAGGGGTCACTACACGTCGCTCTTTCGGAATCGGAAGGTTAGAAAAGTATACGAGGCCCTGGCGCCAACTCTCGAAAACTCGAGCTTCCCCACTACTCGGCGGAGTCGCATCGTGCGGGGAGAACCATTCTTTCGCATGAAAGAAGTTGCGGGCGAGGCAAATTCCGAGACCCAAATCAACCCGCTCAGCAATCTGGGACGCATCACTTTGTATCAGTTGGTTCCCGTCACCGGCAGGAAGCACCAGCTCCGTCTCCACCTCGCGGCCTTAGGAATTCCGGTCATCAATGACAAACTCTATCCGGCGATGACATCTTCGGATGACGATGATTTTTCCAGCCCGCTAAAGCTGCTGGCGAAATCGATTTCGTTTGAGGATCCGTTGACCGGGCGACAACACTATTTTGAAAGTGGCACAAGACTATGAACACACCTCTAGATATGCATGCAGCGCGCACAGCGCTCAACCGGGACCAGGAAGTCCGTCAGTGGGCCGAACAATGGTTAAAGAGCAAAGAGCGGACCGAAGTTGCAACCATGACCGATGAGGAGTTCGAAAAGCACTGGCTCTACGTTCGCCCTGAGAGAATGCATGATGGCGCCCTGGAGGCAGTGGCTGCGTACCGACAGGAGCACGAAGGCTAGCGCACACAACTAGCCGCGGATTCACCTGGATAAACGCAGATCAGGAAGGGATCATTTTGCATTTGTCATTTGACAGTTTTCATTTGTCATTGCAAGGAAGAAAGTACGATGGTGCCATCGGAAATGCTAACCTCACAACAGAACTCTACTAAGGACCTCACAATGGAAAACACACCTGTCACGACTGATCAGCCGAAAGACAGAAATGCTGATCAAGACATCAGTACTCGGGAAAACCAAGACGCGGTCGAAACATCAGACCCGAAGGAGACCCTAACGCAGAGAAACACTACTGTTCAATCGCAGGCAGACAAGCTGGAAGAGCGTTTGATCAAATGACAAATGGAAAATGGTCTTTATTCCCGATATGCACACTCTACTCCTGACAGCCATCCTCCTCGCAGCACCGCATTGGGTTATTCAAAACAGCGGGACAACGGCTCGTCTCCGCGGCGTCAGCGCGGTGAGCGATCGCGTCGCGTGGGCCAGCGGTTCCGGGAGCACCGTGTTGCGCACCGCTGACGGCGGCGCCACTTGGCAAAAGCTGACGATAACCACAGACCCGCTCGACTTTCGCGACATCGACGCGATCGACTCCCAGACAGCTTACGTCCTCTCGATCGGCAATGGTCCCTTATCTCGGATCTACAAAACGACCGACCGCGGCGAGACCTGGACGCTACAGTTCAAGAACGCCGACCCGAAGGCGTTTTACGATGCAATGTCTTTCTGGGACGCCAACCACGGCATCGTCATCGGCGATTCGATCGACGGTCAGTTCTGCATCATGACAACTGAAAACGGCGGGCGGATCTGGAAGCGGGTACCCGCGAGTGCCTTGCCGCCGGCGCTTGAGAATGAAGGAGCCTTTGCCGCGAGTGGCACCAATATCGCGGTCACCGGAAAGACCCGCGCGTGGATTGGTACCGGCGCCGGGCGAAAAGCCCGCGTGCTGCATACGACAGACCGCGGACGCACGTGGAAGGTTTCCGACACGCCGCTCGTTGCGGGATTGTCTGCAGGTATTTTCTCCATCGCTTTCCGCGACTCGAAGCACGGTGTAGTCGTCGGTGGCGACTACACAAAAGAGAAAGAGGCCGTCGGCAATCTCGCCGTCACCAACGATGGCGGCGAGACCTGGACGCTCGTGAAAGGTCTTTCCGGCTATCGCTCGGCCGTCGTGTATGTACCAGTCACCTCTCAATCGCGCCGGACATCGATCCTGGTTGCTGTGGGTCCGTCAGGCGCAGACTTCTCCACGGACGATGGTCGCACCTGGCAGCAGCTCGAAGGTCCGGGTTTCGACACGTTGAGCTTCGTTCGTGGGCGCGTTACGGGTTGGCCCATCGGCTGGGCCGCCGGCGCCGGCGGGAGTATCGGCAAGCTGATACTCAACTGAAAACATCCAATCCAATGTTGAAGCTCATCTATTTCATCTTTTGCATTTTGAGTATCATCAATGGCGCATGGATGCTGCTCTTCCCTCTGTCGTGGTACACGGACCTTCCAGCAGCTGTCCCTCATACGGGTCCATTCAATCCACACTTTGTTCGTGATCTCGGCGTAGTCTTCCTCGTAGTTGGGTTGGTATTCGGCTGGTCTGCTCTCAAC
>CAZVHN010000679.1:0-3797 GCA_964626895.1 uncultured Chloracidobacterium sp.
GCAAGGCACGCGACGACTTCGACTGCAGGATTCTAACGACCGCGACCGCCTCGGTTGGCGCGAGATGGTGGTCGTTCCGGCGGCGGGCGTCAACATTTTCAACAGTACTGCCTATGGCAATGGACTGACCGACGAACTGAAGGCTTACCCCGAAGACCGCCTCGCCGCGCCGCTTGACGAACCTGCGGCTGAGCTATCATTCACACGCGGTAACGCACCCTTAGGATCAACCGCATTGCGCATGCGCGACGGGCGGACGGTCGCACGCTCGCGTGACCGCTTTGTCGAACTGATCGCCGTGCCCCGGCTAACCCCCACTCTGGCTCTATTCGGACTGCTCCTCGCCGCGGGCTTGGGCGCACTCCACGCTTTCTCGCCTGGCCACGGCAAGACGGTTGTCGGCGCGTATTTGATCGGGTCGCGGGGAACGGCGCGCCACGCCGCGTTCCTGGGCTTGACTGTCACCGTCACGCATACCGCCGGCGTTTACGCACTTGGGCTAGTGACGCTCTTTGCGTCGCAGTACATCCTTCCTGAAAAACTTTTCCCCGTGCTCGGCCTCGTTTCCGGCGCAATCGTGCTCGTGATGGGTCTCGGCCTTTTCGTTAGACGCCTGCGCGCGGCTTTGAGCGGCTCCGCACACGAACACGGCCACAACCACACGCATACTCACTTACACGACCACGCACACGAGAATGAACGCGTCGACACACGGCAACTTAATAGCGGTGCGCTGGTCCATTCGCACGGCGGCAGCCAGCATTCTCACCTGCCGCCGGGAGCCGGCGGCGATCCAGTGACGTGGCGCAGCCTGTTGGCCCTTGGGATTTCGGGCGGTTTGCTGCCTTGCCCTTCGGCGCTCGTCGTCTTGCTCTCGGCTATCTCGCTCCACCGCGTTGGCTATGGGCTGCTCTTGATCGTCGCGTTCAGCCTCGGACTTGCGAGCGCGTTGACGGCAATCGGGCTCGTCTTCGTCTATGCAGGGCGTTGGGTAAAGCGCCCGACCGGGAGAGCTAGATGGCTGGTGCCCGTGCTGCCGATCGTGAGTGCCCTGGTCATCGCCTGTGTCGGCGCAGTCATTTGCTATGAAGCGCTCGGGCAATCCGGGATCAGGTTCACACAACTTGGTCCCAACTCGTTTTCTGCCACGACTTCTGCGTTAGCGTTTGGGTTCGTAATTGGACTAAAGCACGCGATGGAAGCGGATCACCTGGCGGCGGTATCAACGATTGTGAGCGAGCACAAGAGTCTTGTGAGCGCGTCGCTCGTCGGTGGGTTATGGGGCATTGGACATACCATCTCTCTACTTGTTGCCGGGCTCGCCGTCATCCTCTTTCACGTCGAGATCGGTCCGCGGCTGGAGATGGCAATGGAATTCGGTGTGGCGCTAATGCTGATAGCTCTCGGCGTTAACGCAATTAGAAAACTGAGCGGTAGCCAAATACATTTCCATGCGCACCGGCACGGTGCGCGTGTTCATGTCCATCCTCACGTGCATGATGGCCCGCCGGAGGTTGATCCCAACACACATCATGGCTCAATGCTCGGCACGCGTCCGCTGTTGGTCGGCATGATGCACGGGTTGGCCGGCAGCGCAGCGTTAATGCTGCTCGTGCTCTCGACAATCAAATCACCGCTTGTCGGATTGGCCTACATTGTCGTCTTTGGCCTCGGCTCAATCGGCGGCATGATGGCCATGAGCGTGTTGGTCGGACTGCCCCTGCGGTTCACGGCCACGAGATTCGCGCGCGCTAATCTTATGCTGCGAGGGCTGGCGGGCCTCGCTAGCCTGAGCTTCGGCGTGTTTATGGTTTACGAGCTTGGCTTCGTGCAGGGGCTAGTGCGCTGATCGGTTCCTCTTAGCGCTGGGAGCGCAGCCATCGCGGGGACCGCAAGCGGGAATCGCTTGGGCGTGCCGTCTTGCCTGCAATCGTTTACAGAACGGCGAGTGGATAGCGACCGTGGAAAACCCAAATGGGGCCTACGGTAATTTGCAGGTTAGGAAGGCGGACCCTGTCCCCGCCTCAAGCTTGAAAGCCACTCAGCAAACTCCATATCCTCATCTCCTCTTTTCAAAGCTGTACCAGCCCATCTTTTTCATCGCGACGATTCTTGTTTTCGTCGTAAGAGCGGGGACAGGGTCCGCCTTCCTAACCTGCAAATTACCGTAAGCGCTTTTCGGTTTTCACACATTCTCGATTGCGAGCGGGGGCTTGACCCGAGGATGCGGATCGAGTATCGCGAGCCGGACGCACGTGTTTTTTCTGCCTCCTGCTTACGGCGTTCTGCCTAGTGCCGCCTGCTCCTGCCGTCTGCCTCCTGCCTACTGCTCTCACGGTCCAAAGCGACGCCTGTATTCACCGGAGGTGATGAACGCTTTGACCATCTCCGCGTTGACGAAGTTGCCGTTGAACTGGTTGAGTTTATTTAACCAGAAGTTGTAACCGTCCAGGTTATTGTCTGGCGCATCATCGGGATTGCGGCGCAGATAACCGAAATACTGCGCCAGCACAAACGCCCGGTTGAACTCACGCGTGCGCAGCGTCTGGTTCTCAGCCACACGACGCAGCACTCGCCCACGCGCGCCAGTCGGAGTGCTGAATTCATCTATCGCTGCCTGACGCTCTGCCGCGCTCGGCGTGATCCCGGCATGTGCGTACAGTGCATCGACATGCGCCGCCGGCGTCTGTGTCAGGGGATAAAGCGCCGTGAACTCGGCCCGCGCTGCGAACTCATTCGCATAGGTTACCCGGTTCGCTTCCAACAACGCTTCCCATCCGGGCGCGCCTACTACCACACCACTTCCGATTGCTTGCGTGTCTCGGAGAAACTCCAAATAGCGCGGCAACCCATTTGCTCTGTTCAACGCCAGATTGTAAAAGCGATGGACTAGATAGCCGGTCTCTTGAAACTCAATGGAAATGAAGAACGCTGCTGAGACATTGATGCGCCTGATCTCAATGCAAGCGGTATCCGTGCCGCAAGAGGTGATCTGATCAACCCAGAAAGCCAGACCAGACGGATCGGGTTCGCGGTTGAGAAAGTCGTAGTAATTCTGCTGCACATAAAACGGCGCCGCGTCCAGCGGGTTGCTCGTGGGCACCGTTGTGTCGTTGTCCATAATGGTGAGCACTGCTCGCCCAGGAGTGCTCAGACCGGATGCCGCCGGCTCCTGCAGCAATAGATTCAAACTCTGATTACCCTCCGCCTGCGCGTTATCAATTATCAGTACGCGGAAAGTCTTACTCGCCTCGCCAGGTGCAAACGTCAGCCGGCCCGCGGCGACGATGTACCTGGTACTCTGCGTCGCAGTGCCATCCGCGGTCGTATAGTCAACCGTAGCAGTCCCCGCCGTGCTGCCGGCGCGGGTCACGGTTATCAGAATCGAACCACCACCTTCGTCGACCGTGTAGCTCGCTGAGCTGAACTGAAATGTGCTGGTTACCAAACCAAAGTTGTCAAAGACGGTCGAGCCCGGATTGGTTGGGTTCGAGGTTCCCGCACTAAGCTCCGCCGTCAATGCCGAGACACTTCTAACCAGGGTGACTCGGTGCCGTTCGGTGAAATCAATATTGTTCGCACTCGTTTCAAACACGATCGCGTTTGCGGGCGCGTCATGCCGGAAACGCATGAAGCGATGCTGCACCGGATCGTAGGGAATGCTGAGTGCCGTTAATTGCCCGCCGACGTTCACCTGAAAGAGCAATTGCGCGACCGTCGTACCCAGTGGCCTTTCGATTCCATCACTGCCGGTGAGTGCCGGACTAGTCCCAGGCCCTGCCGTGTGCACCATGAAC
>CAZVHN010000680.1:0-3694 GCA_964626895.1 uncultured Chloracidobacterium sp.
TTATGCCCGTGATCTCCATCGGCTGTTGGGTCGCCGCAAAGCCCAAACTGTCTGACTGATGTTTGCCGCGCACCGTGCAGCGCGCCGCGACCTTGTCGCGCTCGCTAACGGTGTCCTCAACGACGACTTCGATGTCGGGAAAGGCAGACCGGAACTTCCGGAAGAAGGGCTTGAAACCGCTCGCCCCGCGCAAGGGCTCCCCGCCCTCGTCAGCCAGTCCGTGGGCGATACCATCCTCCGCAAACATCTCGTCGATTGCTTCTTCCCGCCCTTTGTTCCATACCTCCTCAAACCAGCGAAGGATGAGGGTTTTGTTTTCTTCTGACATGGTGCGGCTCCTTAGTAAAAACCCGATCTGAGATAAGATCTCAGGCATGGGGTGGCTCCCGGCGGAGTTTTGGGAACAACTCCTCGGGAGTCTTACCGGTTAACTTCAAGTAGAGCGAATCAGGACACAATTCAATCTCGTCGTTCCATTTGATTTCGCGGTGCAAGCCGATATGAACTTCTTCGAAAAAGGTCTGATTGCTCCAGGCCTCGAAGGCGCCTTCACCAGCGAGATCGGATAAATCCACTTCGCCGTTAACGCTATCCGAGAATTCTAAGTAGAGGCGATAGTTTGGAAGTGCTCGAACTAAGAGTGGTCGTATCATATTCAACTCAGCCGCGTAGCGGCGAAATGTTTATAGACCAAACTGCATGTAGAACTGCAGCTCCGTCAAGGAGCGAAATGTTCTCATCTTGTCGCCCATAAATGGGCTCCAAGTGCTAAATAATGACTCTCCTAGCTATAAACATTTCGTGCCTACGGCACTTGCTAGCTACACTCCACGAACGCGCAGAAAACGGCGCGGCCCGACCTGCGCGAGAATCTCCTCACCAGAATTAATTGTAGCTATGACCTTAGCCTCATCAACTTGCAAGTCGGCTTCGTCGCCGATGTTGATCCTCACAACGAGGCCCACATCTGTGTAGGGCATGCCGCCTATACGCACCCCGCCTTGCTTGATCAACTGCCGTGCTTCGTTGACTGACGATGCAAGCCCGATTCTGACGAGCAGGCGCGGTAGAGGCCACACGCCCGGCTCAACCTCACGCGACTCGACCTCCCTTGGAGCCTCTTTGTACTTGAATATAGTATTGAACTCTTCCTCGGCAACATCGGCCTCAGCCCGTGAGTAGAAATCTGTAATAATGCGTTTCGCTAACTCAACCTTGATATCGCGGGGATTGCGTTCGCCACGCCCGGCACTTTCGCGCATCGCGGCAATCTCCGCCACGCTCAAGTCAGTCAGCAACTCATAATAGCGCCACATCAAAACATCGGAGATGGACATCACTTTCCCAAAGATCTCCGCCGGCGGCTCGTAGATGCCGATGTAATTTCCGAGGCTCTTCGACATCTTCTGCACGCCGTCTGTGCCTTCCAGGAGCGGCATGATGACGCAAACCTGTGCTTCCTGTTCATACTCGCGTTGCAGGTTCCGTCCCATCAGCAGGTTAAACTTTTGATCAGTGCCACCCAGCTCGACATCAGCTTCGAGCGCGACCGAATCGTAGGCTTGCGTCAGCGGGTAGAGCAGTTCGTGCAAGGCAATCGGGCGTTCGTCAGTGAGCCGCTTGGCAAAGTCGTCGCGTTCGAGAATCTGTTTGACGGTGACGTGTGAGGCCAGGCGGATGAAGCCATCCGAGCCCAGCTTGTCCATCCACTCTGCATTGAATCGAATCTCCGTCTTATCAGGATCGAGCAGTTTGAAGATCTGCTGTTTATAGGTTTCTGCGTTAGCGTTGATTTCTTCGCGCGTGAGTTGCGGTCGCGTGGCGGAATTGCCGGAAGGGTCGCCAATCAGTCCGGTGAAGTCGCCAATTAAAAAAATGACTGTGTGACCGAGCTCCTGAAACGCCCGCAGCTTGCGAATGACAACTGTGTGCCCGAGATGTATGTCGGGGGCAGTGGGATCGACACCGAGCTTGACGCGCAGAGGTTTACCCGTCTTCGCGGACTTTTCCAACTTGGCTCGCAGCTCATTCTCGCGAATTATTTCGCCGGTCCCTTTGCGCAAGAACTCCAGTTGTTCGTCAATGGTCATCGGTCAATCGTAAATCGTGAATCGTGAATCGTAAATAGGAGTTCTCAGTTAATGGCCGTTAACGCCTAATCAGAACCCTCCGGCCGACAACCTCATACTTTCCGCTGACGATAAGCGCGACCGCTTCCGGGTAAAGCTGATGCTCCTGCTCGAGGATGCGCGCAGAGAGTGTTTCCTCGGTATCGTCTTCCAGGACAGGCGCGCTGCGTTGGCCGATGATTGGTCCACCGTCCAGCGTCTCGTCGACCAGGTGGACTGTACAGCCGCTCCACTTAGCGCCGTGCTCGAGAGCCTGCCTTTGTGCGTCAAGACCTGGGAAAGCGGGAAGGAGGCTGGGATGGATATTAAGGATGCGCCCTCGGTACGCCTCGATGAAGTGACGGGACAGCAACCTCATGTAACCGGCCAGACAGACAAGATCGATCCGGCGCTCTTTCAGCGCACCCACAATCTCGCGATCGTGCTCCTCACGCGGGCGACTGCCTCGCTCGATTACAATGGTTTCTATCCCAAGTTGGCGAGCGTGACTGAGCCCGGCGGCCTCGCGCCTATCGCTAATGACTATGGAGATTTCCGCGCCGGGAATGCGTCCTGACCGAACCGCGTCGGCAAGAGCGCTCATGTTTGATCCACGACCGGAGATCAGGATTCCGAGGCGACAAATCTTCGAAGAGCTCGTCACGCTTCTCCTGCCAAGCTTTGAGAATCACTCTGACTTAACGAAGCTGGCAGTATACGGTTGTCCGTAACCAAGCGTCGAGCATGTAAACGTACTGGTGAGTATGGTTCACAAATTGACGGCTCAAGCCCCGCTAACTCGCAGGTTGGGAAGGGGGCAAAGCGAAGCGCGCCCCCGCTCAAGCCGCAGATTTGATCGCCTTGAGTTGTCAATTCAAGGTTGCGTGGAATAAGAATCTTGAGCGGGGGCGCGCTTCGCTTTGCCCCCTTCCCAACTTGCAAATTTGCTTGATTTGAGTTGTCAACTCAAGGTCCGTGGCCGAGAATCTTGAGACCCGCTTACGGCTTCTTCGCAACCAGGCGGAAGACATCGATCACTTTCGGCGACAGCAGCCGGCCTTCTTTTTGTGGATCGTCGACGGCGATTACATATCCAGTCAGGTCATTTTCCGTGAGCCTGAATCGAATGAACTGTTTGAAGCGCTCAATTCTGGCGGCCCCTCCAACCTCGTTGTTATGACCGTGGAATCCGAGGCACACGGCGAAATACCAACTTACCCAAACACAGCTCAACAAGGCTCCAAAGACGGACGCGAGAGTTATCGGCACGAGCATCGACCACCCTCGCATGCTTACCCACCATTCATACGAGGCGAAAGGTCCGGGCGATTGAACGTATTCGTAGGGAAGGAAGAGTGACCGAACCCAGAGGTGATCCGCATAGGGAAGCAGGATCTGGTAAACGAGCGGAGGCAGCGTCAGCATGATGCCTCCAAAAACAAGCCAGGCAATCACCAGGCCCCAACGGCGGTTAGCTCGCATCAAAGATGGACCGAGTTTGATAAACGCAAGCACTACCACAATCGCCAGGCCCACGGTTAACCACGTGCCTTTCTTGATCAGGAACAAAGCAATTCCCAGTTGCA
>CAZVHN010000681.1:0-9809 GCA_964626895.1 uncultured Chloracidobacterium sp.
CCATCGTTGTCGTAGTCTCCTACAGCGACGCCCATCCCCCACCTTTCATTCGCCACCCCGGCTTTGTCAGTAACGTCTTCAAATTTCCAATTGCCCAGGTTTCGGTAGAGCGCGGCGCGCGGCGGCTTCTCTTTACCCTCGAGGGCTGTAATAGTTGAGCCATTTACAAGGTAGATATCCCGCAGGCCGTCGCCATCGTAATCGAATATAGCTACGCCGCCCGACACGCCTTCGAGTATGAAGTCCTTGGCAGCGCCTCCCGACCGATGTTTGAAGCTTGCCAAAGGGGTCTTGTCTGTTAAATCCTCAAAAACAGCCGCCGCCTTGGGATCGACAATTCCTATTGTTCTTCGAGACGTATAGGTGACTGCCGCTCCGGTAGAAACTCCGCCCATCGTCCGTTGCTGATCGGGCTTCTTGACGGGCGCCTGGGCAAACAGCGGCGATGTCGCTACAAAGCACACTAAAGCTATAGAGATGCGGCCCCGCGATAACGCAATGCAACGCGACATTAACTCAAGCATTTGGTAATAACGGTTCCTCTTGTTCAAAATCTGATCGAATCGGAATGTCTTACTTTCCATTCTTAACGTCATCTTCTTTAACTATGAGGTAGCGATCAATCTCCGGATTATCAATTGTTTGGACTCGACCGCTGGGCCATCGCACTTCAACTGCACGGACGACCGCTGCACTTCCCAAACCTACCAGGAGACGCGGGTCATTGGATGATAAATAACTGCTCGCCGTGGTCGTATCGAACACTTGCTTGGCGCCCGAATTATCGATAACCGAGACCCGGGCGCCATTCCCATCTCGATTCGATTTTGAACCGACTAGTACAAGCCCGAGCCAATGATTTTTCGTTCCGTTATTTCGGAGCACGACTGGCGCGCCGTCGAGAACGCTTATAACAACGTCGACCTGTCCATCGTTATTGAGATCGCCAAAGGCTGCTCCGCGAGCAGCAAGTGAGTTGAGAAATGCGGCTCCAGCGGTCGCAGAAACGTTTGCGAAGCCTTTTCCAGTATTTCGCATAAGCATTGGCGTCTGTTTGTATCTCAAATAGGGACTCGTCTTTTCGATAGTATCGAGCACATGGCCCTGGGCCACAAAAATGTCGCGCAGGCCATCGTTATCCGCATCGATGAAGCGCGTTCCCCAACCGGAATACAGTAGAGTTATCTGGCCTACGCCCGCTGAGTTAGTCGTGTAGGTAAAACTCAGGTCGCCATCGTTGTGATAAAGCGGATAGGTTTCATTGGAAAGCGTAGTAATGAAGATATCCATGTAGCCGTCGTTGTCATAGTCGGCAACATCAATCCCCATTCCTGCGTAGGTCCTTCCGTTCTCGTCGTAGCCGGCCCCGGACGCTATGGCTATGTCTTCAAAGGTTCCGTTCCCTTTATTGTGATAAAGCGACTGGCGAACGCTGTCGTTAGCCACAAAGATGTCGATGAATCCATCATTATCGAAGTCGCCGAAGGCGACGCCTAAAGCCTTGCCGCCCTGCTCAACAACTCCCGCTTTGGCGCTGACGTCTTCAAAGGTCCCATCAGCTCGCTGCCGGTAGAGAATGTTTGTCGCGCCCTTGAAATTGTCGGGGTGGCAAAAAGCCCGGTAGCCTGGACGGATCTCTCCACAATAAACAGAACCCGCCTCGAAATCCCACTCAATATAGCGACCGATAAAAAGATCCAGCCGGCCGTCACGGTCGTAGTCAATCCAACCGGCGCTGGTGGACCAGCCACCGCCGCCTACGCCCGTCTTTTTCGTGACGTCGGTAAACGTGCCATCGCCGTTATTGTGATAGAGATAGTTACCACCGTAGCCGGTAACATAAAGATCCGAGTACCGGTCGTTGTTATAGTCAGCCGCGGCGACTGCCATGCTAAAGCCGCTGCCTTTGAGTCCCGAAAGTTCAGTGACATCCTCAAATGTTCCATCAGCTTTCTGGTGGTAGAGTCGGTTCCAGTATTTCGCGTCGCGCTTGTCGGGCGTTTCTGTTTTCGGCATCGGATCTTTCAATGACGCGCCGTTGATAAAAAACAGATCCATACGTCCGTCGTTGTCGTAATCAAACATCGCCACGCCACCGCCCATTGCCTCGAGCAGGTACTTCAAAGAGGTGAACGACGGCGCGTGTTTGAAATTAATACCAGTCAAACTCGTAATGTCGCTGAAGGTGACAGTAGACTGTGCCTGGGGCGCGGGTGGCGAAGGCTTTTTCGCCGAGGCTTCAGAACTGTAGGATCGCCCTGTGTGTTGGGGAACTGGAATCGGTGTGGCTGTTGGAGTCGGCCGTTGACTGACTCCCTTCAAAGGACTCGTCACGAGCAACAAAGCCAGCACAAGAGATTGAGTACGAACTCGAGGCGGTGAAAACGGGGGTACACCGATTTGCTTAAGGAGGCCTGGCGACTCGCGTCGTCGAATCACAGTAAGTTCTGACAAGAGTTCAGCTGGTCTCATTATGAGTTTGGAGAAAAACCTGGATTTGGAGAACACTCCGCAAAGCGCGCAAAGGTTACGCTTATCTGACGGTAATCTCGCCGTAGTCTTTCCCGCCATAAAAACGTATTCCATTACCAGACTTAACCATCATCAATGGGCGCGGCCGCCTTAACTTATTGTCTCTGGTTGTTGAAACTGAGAGTATTTCATTGCCTGCTAAGTCGAAAATATTGAGTTTTCCGTTGTTACTAAATCCAAATCCGTAGGCGCCAGTGACAAGCTCGGAACCGTTGATAGTGATTGGCGAATCGGTAATCAGGAAACCTTCGTATTTCGCTCTTACGTCGGCAGCGTAGCCCGAGGTATCGACAAGTCCCGCAATCACATGACGGCTGTTGCCCCAGCGGGCGGCGGCTGTGTTGCGCATCTGTGTTGGCGCACTGAGGCCTTGAAAATAGAATCCCGGAGGCACCACCCGTGAAAGGTTTGGGCCCGCAAGGATGACGGCTCGGTCCTGAGCCGCCACCAACAGGGGCAGGGAACAAGCAACAAAAAGCAACGCGGCTGCCTTAGTCCAGTACTTCTTTCGGTTATTCATAAGAGGGCCCACCTTCCGCACTATCTTCGAAGTCTATTCGAGCGGCGATTATCTTACATCTTGCTCGGAAAAAGGAATGTTAGGATTGACTCGACGCGGGCCGCCCACGCACTTTCATTGTGCTCAGCATTTGCAGCCAGGTTCTAACTCAGGAAGACGCGCCTAAAAAGGCTGATCATTTCGCCAAAGGCCTGGTCTGTCGCCTCGGGATCGTATCTTGGGCCTTCATCGCGCATGAAAGCATGCTCTGCCTCATAAATTCGCTCCGAAAATACAACGCCAGCCTCGCGCAGACGTTCCGCTATTCTAGACCGCCCCTCCTCCGGGATATGCGGATCGAGTTTGCCCCACACAAGCAACAGTTCGCCGCGAATCTCAGTCGCCCCTTGCAGCGACCCGGCATCACGATCCTTGCCTAGTTTCCCATCGTGGATGCCGGTGCCATAAAAGCAGACCGTAGCTCTAACATCTGGTTGCCGGGCAGCGCGAAACGCCAGATGACCACCGATGCAAAAACCCGCTGCGCCTATTTTGTCCGCAGCCACAGCAGGATGCTGAGCCAGATAATTCAGCACCGCGCGACAATCGGCGTCGAAATCGCTTACCGGCGTCTTGGCCGCATCCTCTAATCCTCGTGTCCGTCCTTGATCGTCAAAAGGAATAACTAAGCCGTGAGGCTCGAGGCGATGGTAGACTTCCGGGGCGGCCACAACGAAACCATATCCGGCCAGGCGGGCGCACAAACGCAGCATTGGTGCGGTGAGCTGGAAAATATCAGAGTAGCAAAGAATACCGGGATACTTGCCAGCCAGCGTCGGAGCAGCAATGAAGGTACGCATGGGCCGGTCATCAACCGGAACATCACTGTACTCCGTTGTGATTATCATTAGACCTCCAAGTAAGTTTGTTGCTCCCCGGGATACCTGGATCTGGTTCATCGTGTCTGCGAGCTAAAGAGTACCATGCTATTTGGGAGTCTCAAGTTCCTAATGATCCTACCGCTCTTGGTAACGAAAGGGTGGGAGAATCGACAGGCGTCTACGCCTTCACCAGAGAATGCGGGGAAGCGATCGGCAATGTCTATGGCCGCGAGATACCAAGGGGGGTTGTGACCCATGACGCTCGGCACAGCGGTCACCCGGATGTTGCAAGCGGGCCGCGACCTGGCGACCACTGGATCGATTACGGGTCATGCGGATAAGACGCTGATTCTGCACTATGGACACGCGTCAACGGAGAGCCGCGACCTGGCAATGGATGTGTTAGAAAGCTTCGCTGGGAAGGAAAAGCTTGGACTCGGTTTGGACATCGTTCCGCCAGATGTGCTGATTCTCAGTGGAATTGGAAAAGGTGTGGTGCCGGAGGTCGGACTCGAACCGACACGAGTTTGACCTCGCCAGATTTTGAGTCTGGTGCGTATACCAATTTCGCCACTCCGGCGTCGCGTGGGGAGATAATAAAGCCTGTCGCTTTGAGGCGCAACCAAGGCGACCAACCCGTCAGCGGCCATGCTGCTCGACAAGCTCTAGAGTTGAGAATAGAATAGTCGCGAGTCCCCGTACACCTCCCTAAACTTACGAGGAACTATCTCTCCCGCAAAACTACTTGAAAGGGAAGAAACTATGAAGAAGGCACTTGGTCTTTTGTTAGTGTTTACTATGTTAATGCTTATGGCCGTACCAGCGTCGGCTAGGACGTGTGGGAGATTGAGGCACCGGCATAACAAAGTCACTCACACCCATTCCGCTTGCGTCGGGGATGGACACAAGCACGGTCGAAGCTTCTGGCAGAAGCATCGGGACAAGTTGACGACCGCAGGGGGTGCGGGAGCTGGTGCAATCGTCGGAGGTCTCGCTGGCGGAGGGAAGGGTGCGGCTATCGGAGCCGCGGTTGGAGGCGGGGGTGCCGCCGTCTATACGTACGGGGTTCGCAAGCGCCGACGCTCGGCCCGCTACTAAGAGGTCCCGATATAAGCCAAGAAAGCGCGCGTCCGCAGTTTACGAACTGCGGGGCGCGCTTTTGTCTTTTGGGGCCTGTTGCCTGTCAGAACCGAGGCTTCGATGTGAGCCACCGCAGTTCAGACCCGGTCGCTGCCCGCTCGCGGTTCTGACAGACCTAAGTCCGTTAAACTAAAGGGATTTCGCCCGACGCAAAAACATGTTTGCCAGCAGCCAACAAAATCTGTAGAATTCCTGAGCCTGCCCTGCGGCGCAGGATCTCTTCCAGAGTTTAATCTAACGACGCCGCAATCCGTTCCTCCAACAAGGGCCCGACGATTCATAGCAATCTGGTTGAGTGTTGCTGTGCGTCCTGCAAACTCAGGAGTTCTAAACATGCCTTGTGACTCGCGTTCACGAATTCTCATCGTCGACGACGAACGGGAAATAACTGAAATTCTAAACGATCTGCTCAGCGTCGAACACGACTCTCAGACGGTGGGTTCAGCAGAAGAAGCGCTGGCGCGGTTGGCGGAAAGCGACTTTCAACTGGTTATCAGCGACATCACTATGCCTGGAATGAGCGGACTGGAAATGCTTCCGCTTGTTAAGAGTGTTTCACCCAAAACGGTCGTGGTAATGATCAGCGGCATGCAGACGGTCGAAAGTGCGATCGGGGCACTGCGCTTGGGCGCATTCGACTACTTGATGAAACCTTTTGACCTCCGCCAGGTCGAGGCAGTGGTAAAGCGAGCACTCGAACACAATGGACTGATCGTCGCTAAACAGCGCTACGAAGATCACCTAGAAGAGTTAGTCGAACAGCGCACTGTGGAACTTGACCGGGCACTCAACTCACTAGAAGACGCGTATCGCTCAACATTGAGGGCCTTGACCTCGGCGCTGGAGACGAGAGACTCAGAGACACATGGCCACTCGGAACGGGTCGTAACTTACAGTTTGCGTTTGGGTAGAGAGTACGGGCTACCCAGCGAGAAGATGAAAGCGTTGGAGTTTGGATCGCTGCTGCACGACATCGGCAAGATTGGCGTGCCGGATTCGATCTTGCGCAAGCCTGGAAAGTTGACTGAGGAGGAGTGGGTGAAAATGCGCGAGCACCCCGTGCACGGCCAGCAAATACTGCGGGGAATCGAATTTCTCGAGGGGGCGGCCCGAGTTGTGGCGCAACATCATGAGAAATGGGATGGGTCGGGCTATCCGCTCGGGCTGCGCGAAGAAGATGTAGACGTGTGTGCTCGCATCTTCGCAGTTGCCGATGCGTTTGACGCGATCACGAGTGACCGTGTATATCGCCGCGGTAAATCGTATCAAGAGGCCGCGCAAGAATTAGATGACTGGGCCGGGAGACAATTTGACCCTAAGGTTGTCGAAGCATTTCATCGAGTGCCGCAAGACGACTGGGATGAATTGCACAGGCAGTCATTGCTTCCCAAGCAAGACGAATTTGACGTGCGGCGCATGGTAGAAATGCTGGAATCTCGCCTCGAAGCTGTAGTGACGTAAGCAAGAATTGGCCGCAGATTTACGCGGAATCACGCGGATCAGAACTGAGTACAAGTCAGATCTGCTAATTAGTTAGAACAGTTCACTGTCAGATCCGCGTTTTCTGCGCAAATCCGCGGCTGAGTTTCTCCATCCGTCATTCATTCCGGTCCGGCACCACGTATCCACGTCGGGATCGCAGACTCAGTCCTACCCTGCGAGAAGCGACTTCGATTCGGCGGTATTCACCCT
Source organism: uncultured Chloracidobacterium sp. (assembly GCA_964626895.1). Classification (GTDB taxonomy): domain Bacteria; phylum Acidobacteriota; class Blastocatellia; order Pyrinomonadales; family Pyrinomonadaceae; genus PSRF01. The sequence goes on from CAZVHN010000681.1 coordinate 6,745, forward strand.
GCCGGGAAGACGTAAGCGGTCGTTTCGGTCGATAAGTGACTACATATTCCGCGCCGATTTCGCGCGCGGCCTCTGCGGCTTGAGCAATCATTTCCCGGCTCGACTTGGGTAGAAAAATGCGGCCACCAGTTTCTTCGGCTACAGTCGTGAGCACCTGCTGGCTTTTTTTGATGTCTGATTCGTAGGCTTTGCGCTGCCGTCGCATGGCCGGATCGAATCTTATGCTCACTCCGAAGGACGGATTGCGAGTTGTCCCGGGCGGCAAGGTTGGGTCGGTCGCGGTGATAGGATCTGAAGCTGGCGGTAACTGGCCACCAGTAACTGAAGACAGCCTACCTTCCTTCTTTTGCCGCACGAATTCCGTGTAGCTAATGATATGAACCGTGGCGCGCGCCGCTGCCAGTCGCTTGATTGCTTCCGCGCGATCAGTTTTTGCGCCCGGAGTGTCGACACCGTCAGTTATGAACACAACGTGGCGGCTGCCTTCAGGCCGATCGCTTAGTTGCCGGGCCGCAGCCGCAACCGCATCTGAGAACCGGGAGCGCTTGCCTGACGACAGTTTTGTTTTCAGTATCTTGAGAACCGCTTGCTTCTCTCGTGTCCACGGTTGGATCAACTCGACCGTGTTGCTGAACTGGATCACGGCCACCAGCGTGCCTGCTCGAAGGTTGTTAAGCAGTTGGATGGCAACGTTGCGCGTCAGTCCGGTGCTTTTTGACATCCCTCCAAGCCCGCTGACCTCACCACCCGTATCCAGAACCAATAGTACATTTGCCGGGAGATGCCGGACACTCCTGATTTGTTGGGCGACCCCGTCTTCGAGAACAAGTATGTCACCAACCTGAAGCGTGGGATCGTAATGCCCGTATTGATCGAGAGCAATCACCGGCAAGCGCACTTCTTCCGTAAAGACTTTGACCGGCTCTTGTTCCTCATTTGGGGGAGTGGGGGAGGGTGATGGTTGCTGTGCCGCCTGGGCAAAGACAGACGTGAAGGTTCCCAGCACAAAGACTAGGAGAACAATCAGTGTCAATCGTTGATTTAACAAAGCAGTTGGCCGGCCCTTGCAGAATTTGAAATCGGAAACTTTGATGCAGGAAGAGCCCTGGGAGCGTTGCCCTAATTGTTAAGCCGAGGATTTTCGTGCCTGGGACTGCACTGCCGTAATAGCCACGGCATTTACGATGTCTTCGGCCTTGCATCCGCGTGAGAGGTCGTTGGCCGGTTTGTCCAATCCTTGAAGAATTGGCCCAATGGCCGTTGCGCCCGCCAATCGCTCGGTGAGTTTGTAGGCTATGTTGCCAGATTGAAGATCGGGAAAGATTAGAACGTTAGCTCGGCCTGCCACGGCGGAACTGGGGGCCTTTGAATTCGAAACAGACGGCACCAACGCCGCATCGGCCTGCAACTCACCATCGATGATCAGCTCCGGCGCCCTGGCTTTCGCAGTTCTGGTGGCCTCCACCACTTTGTCAACCAACAAATGTTTGGCGCTGCCCTTGGTTGAAAACGAGAGCATAGCAACACGTGGTTCAGTTCCGAGTAGCGCGCGGCAGGAATCTGCTGAGGCCACCGCAATCTCGGCGAGTTCAGCGGAGGTGGGCTCAATGACCACTCCGCAGTCGGCAAAAATCAGAGCGCCATTATGTCCGAAGCCACTGTCACCGAGCGCCATCAGAAAAAAACTCGATACCAGCTTGAATCCAGGACGAACGCCGATGCAATGAAGTGCGGCACGCACGGTGTGGGAAGTGGTGTTGGTGGCTCCGGCCACTGAGCCATCAGCTTTGCCGAGCCGCACCATCAGATTTCCGTAGTAGAGAGGATCTGCCATCATGGTGCGAGCTTCGTCAGCCATCAGGCCTTTAGCGCGCCGCAGTTCGTGAAAATAGGCCGCCATTTTATCGAAGTCAGGCGCGCGCTTGTGGTCTATCACTTCAACGCCACTGAGATTGGCGCGTTCCCGTTCCGCCGTCTCGCGTACAGTGGACTCATCTCCCAGCAGTGTGATTCGCGCAATGCCATTTCGAGAGCATTCGGAAGCCGCTACCACCGTGCGCGGGTCGTTACCTTCGGGCAGGACAATGTGTTGCAGATTTCCGGCGGCACGCTGCCGGATTCGTTCGAGTACGTCCATAAGATGAAGTTGATCCGAAACCCTTAGCCGCGGATTCACGCGGCTGAACGCGAATCAGAGCGAAAACCGAAGGTGGGAGTCTAACCAACTCTGAATGAGAGAACAAGTGTGTGAGCATAGTCAGGCAGATTCCGCGATTTTGGAGTTGAAGTTGGGTCCCACTCGACTACCGCACCGCGGAGCGGTAGCGACCGGGGGTTGCGCCGCCGTTATAGCCAACTTGCAACAGGGGCCTGTTTGAGTCGAGTCCGAGTCGTGATAAGTTTAGACACCGACTTGAAATCGTTTTTGCCAGCCACCAATACTTCAAAGTTTGGGAGAAAATGATGTCAGCTCTTCAAGCACGCCGGCGAATGAAGAATCTTCTGCTGTTCATTCCCAACATGATCCTGTTATGCGCCCGTCTGATGATTGACTCTCGCGTCCCGACAACCGAGAAGGCCCTGGTTGCGGGCGCTGTTATCTACGCGATCATTCCTCTGGATCTGATCCCGGACTTGGTCCCCTTCGTGGGCCAGATTGATGACGCTTATCTGATAGCTGCCACCCTTCTGCGGCTTGTGGATCGTACTGACGCGCGGGTTGTGCGAGAGCATTGGAAGGGCGGAGGAGATGTGGTCGAACTCATCGAGGCAATGGCCCAGATGACTGCCAAATTGTTGCCTAAGCGGATTCGACGGGTGCTTACGTCGCGCGTCGAAATGGCCCCGGAAAAGGGCGAAGGTGTGAAAGGTCTGCCGCGGCCCTTGCTGGTGGTCCAACCGGAAAAGGAAGCAGGAGGCAGTAGACAGGAGGCAGTAGACAGGAGGCAGTAGGCAGGAGGCAGGAGGCAGGAGGCAGTAGACAGGAGGCAGTAGGCAGGAGGCAGTAGGCAGTAGACAGGAGGCAGGAGGCAGGAGGAAGGAGGCAGGAGGCAGGAGGCAGGAGG
>CAZVHN010000682.1:0-3525 GCA_964626895.1 uncultured Chloracidobacterium sp.
ATAAAGGTTACACTTCACCCGATGCGGATGCTGGGCCTGGCGGCATCACCTGGATTCATCGCTGGGCAATAACCGCGGGGAAGGGCGATGACTTTTTTCGAGGCGAGCCGCTAACCCCCGCCTTCGTCATGAAGGAAGCAGGGGTCAACTCAGAGTAGTTTTAGTCAATGACTGGCTGAGTCCTTACCACCAGGGGTAATATGTTCTCACACCAAACTGAGGGCTGAGCTATGAGCGCTAAAACAGAAGCCACAATCGACGACCTCTACCGCGTCCCTGAAAACGGGAAAGCGGAACTCGTCAACGGAGAGCTGGTACTTATGTCCCCCACCGGAGGAGTACCTGGCCGTGCTGCCGGCGAGATCTACATTAGTTTGCACGACTATGAGAGGCGTGTCGGAGGCGGATATGCCTTCCCTGACAACGTCGGCTTCATCGTCAATCTTCCCAACCGCCGTTCATTCAGCCCTGATGCTGCTTTCTACAAAGGCGAACTGAGAGGCGGATTGTTTTTGGAAGGCGCGCCTGTCTTCGCTGTTGGGGTTCGCAGAACCGACGATTACGGTCCCAAAGCCGAAGCACGCATGGCCCAAAAGCGCGCTGACTACTTTGCTGCCGGAACGTTGGTCGTCTGGGACGTCGATGTACTCCGCGACAAACTCGTGCGCGTGTATCGCGCGAGCGATCCACAGAGCCTGACAGTCTACCGCGTGGGCGAAGTTGCGGAAGCCGAACCCGCGATGACGGGTTGGACGATGGCAGTGGATGAAATTCTCGAATGAAGATAGAGAGCCCGACACGCTCGCTAATGGCGCCGATCGTATTGACGCTTTACGAGAATGCGCGTGTGCAGACGGGGCAATCAGTGCCGCTGGCTTAGAACTTCTATGGTGACGAGGCGTAAAATCCTGACTTAAGGAGGCCTGAAAGAAATGTCAGAGAACTTTGATGAGATTCTAAGCGCCGCCCTGTCACTATCGCCAGGTGCCCGCGCAATGCTCGCCGGTCATTTGCTCGAAAGCCTCGACGCCGAAAACCAGAAGAGAATCGACGCAATTTGGGGGCAGGAAGCTGAAAGGCGGATGCAGGAAATCCGTGACGGTAAGGTGCAACCGATCGACGGTGAACTGGTCATGAGAAAACTGCGAGCACGGCGCGGGAGATGACCTACAGCTACCATCCTCACGCTCAAAGAGAACTAGACGATGCGGCGAACTACTACGACGGTATCGACCTCAGGCTTGGCGATGACTTTCTTGAAGAGATAGATGACTGCATTTCTCGAATTCTCATGTTTCCTCTAGCTTGGACGAAGGTGCATGGGTCGGTGCGAGGATGCAGAACACACCGCTTTCCTTACAGCGTCATTTATGACCTGGAAGAGGAACGAGTCTTCATCTTGGCCGTGATGCATCTGAGTCGAGAACCAAACTACTGGGCGGACCGATTGTGAAGAAAGAGCAGATCAAAGAGATGGAGGAGCGAGACGCTGCTGGCTATGCGCGCAAACCCAGCCAAGCTGGCGAGTTCGCCGAATGGGAAGCCGTACAAGTATGGCCGGAGTACGAAGAGGGTGAGCCTGAAGAAGCAATCCAGCAAACAGCAACAACTGGCGGAGGAACGAAGGTGATTGAGGAGGCTTTAGAACAAGCAGCAGAAATTCGCAACAAGCTCGAAGGACGGAACCACAGAGATAGCACTCAGGATGTGAGCGGGGATCGTCAACGATGAGATGCAATGTCGAAGGCCCAGTCGATGATTTCTCAGATGGCGACGATTTCTGGCTGAATGCCGGCCAGTCATCGCTCGATTCGATTTGGGATAATTCCGAAGACGAGATTAATGCTGAGCTACTCGAGCGCTGACGTTTTTATTCTCAAAGCGCTTCTGTTGTCCAAGAATGTAAATGTGACTCAGCCTAGGAGTGCAAATCTTGAGCAAAAAGAATTTGGGTTGGAAGATGACGAAATGAGTCATAAACTCGCATGACAATTAAGCCACGCGACAAAAACCGATCTGTCAGCGCCTCGCGCGAAGAGACTGAGTCGCGCGGCGAGACCTTCTATCCCGGCGCCAGCCGGATTCATCTCGCTGCGTATCCACCAAAAGAACGCTGGGATGATTGGGTTGAGCTTGATCCGCAGGCGTGGCCGCGGCGCAAAGAACGACGCTACACGCTCGTACCTACCACCTGCTTCAACTGCGAATCCGCTTGTGGGCTGCTCGCCTACATCGACAAAGCCACCGGCGAGGTACAGAAGTTCGAAGGTAATCCAGAGCATCCGGGCTCACGTGGCAGGAATTGCGCCAAGGGTCCGGCGACGCTGAATCAGATCACCGATCCCGATCGCATTCTCTATCCGCTCAAACGCACCGGTAAACGAGGCGAAGGAAAATGGGAGCGTGTGAGTTGGAATGAAGTACTGGACGAGTTGGCAGGTCGAATACGAAAAGCAATTGTTGAAGGTCGCCGAAAAGAGATCATGTATCACGTCGGGCGTCCGGGCGAAGATGGTTTCACTGAACGCATACTTGCCGCCTGGGGCATCGATGGCCACAACTCTCATACAAACATCTGCTCATCAAGCAGCCGCGAAGGCTATCAACTGTGGATGGGTCTGGATCGTCCCAGTCCCGATCACGCAAACGCCAAAGTAATTTTTCTAATCAGCGCCCACCTCGAGTCGGGCCACTATTTCAACCCTCACGCGCAAAGAGTAATCGAAGGCAAAACGAACGGGGCGAAGTTAATCGTATTCGACACGCGGCTCTCAAATACAGCCACCCATGCCGATCACTGGGTCTCGCCGATTCCCGGTTCGGAAGCGGCCATCCTGCTGGCGATAGCAAACTATCTGATTCAGAACAATCTCTACAATCGAGATTTTGTGCGCCGCTGGTGGAACTGGGAAGAGTATCTCTCACTTGAGCACAGGGAAGTCGAGTCGAGCTTCGAAAACTTCGAGCAGATTTTGAAAGAACTCTACCAGGAGTACACCTTCGAGTTTGCCGGAAAGGAATCGGGTGTGGATCCGGGGCAGCTGGAAGAAGTTGCGAAGTGCGTTGCAACTGCCGGAACCCGCCTGAGCACGCATAACTGGCGCAGCGCCTCCTCCGGCAACAGCGGCGGATGGCAAGTGGCCCGATGCCTTTTCATGCTTAACGCGCTGATGGGCGCCATTGCTACGGAAGGCGGCGTGTTTCCCAATGCCTGGAACAAGTTCGTGCCCAAGCCAATCTATACTCCGCCGCATCCAAAGATGTGGAACGAGACCACCTGGCCTCGAGAGTATCCGCTCTCCATGAACGAGCTTTCTTTCCTGCTGCCGCATCTATTGAAGGACGGCCGCGCGAAGCTGGATGTTTACTTCACACGTGTCTACAACCCGGTTTGGACCAACCCCGACGGCTTCTCGTGGATCGAGGCGCTCACTGATGAAGATCTGATTGGCTGCCATGTCGCTATGACACCGGTCTGGAACGAAACCTCGTACTTTGCCGATTACATTCTGCCGATGGGTCTCG
>CAZVHN010000683.1:0-6616 GCA_964626895.1 uncultured Chloracidobacterium sp.
ATGCGAATCGAGAAGCTTCAACGCCACAAAGGTACAGTCGGGAGTGCCTCATTTGTTTCGCTTTTCCCAACCGGATTCTCGGCGCCATGAGGAGAGCGAACCACCTGTGCCGCCGCGCCTTTCAGCCACCATCTCGGCCAGAATCGCCAGCGCCACTTCTTCAGGCGTGACCGCGCCGATGTCCAGACCGACCGGAGCGTGCACCTTTCGCAACTTCTCTAACTCAGCACCCACTTCGCGCAACCGTTGGAGGACTATATTCGTTCGCCGCTTACTCCCGATTAGTCCCACGTAATCCGCGTCAGTCGTGATCACGGCCCGCAGGCACTCCTCGTCCTCATTGTGGCCGCGGGTCACTACAGCTACTGAGACACCACGGCCGTTCCCAATCGCCTGACGCACTGCGTCATTCCAATTCTCGGCCGCTATCAACTCAATGCGGTCGTCTGGAAAACGATCGCGCACGACAAAGTCGGCACGGTCATCAATCAACGTCGCTTTGTAGCCGCTAAGACTTGCCAGACGAGCGAGTGCGGCGCCAACGTGGCCGGCGCCGCAAATTACCAGGCGCGGTTCTGGCTGTAGACGCTCGAACAGAATACTCGCCTCGGCCCATTCGGTCAGCTCGGGAGCAAAGTCGCGGACTTGAAATAGATGGGCTTCGTCTCGAGCTGCCAGGAATTTAGCCGCCCGTTGCGCTACAGCTTTATCGAGAGCTACATCGCCGAAGCTGCCAACCGCAGGGCCCGATTCTGGAACAAGTATCTTGGCGCCGACATTTTTGAGAGCACTGGTTAGCGTAACGAGAGCCGCGATCGAGCCTTCGTCCAGCAGGTGCTCAATCGCTTTGAGGAGAAGCGCGGTTGGCGGTCCGTTTGGCTCCGGCATTCGGATGGTTAGCAAGAAGGCTACTTAGCAGGTGTAGCGGGTGGCGTACGTGTTTTCGCGAGGCCAACTGCCGCGGCAGCACGGCGAAGAAGCCACAGTGGCCCAACCAGCAGGTAGACAGGGTTCTTGAAAAACGCCGGTTGATTGCCTTCGATCGCATGGCCAAGAAATTGGAGAATCCAGCCTACGACGAATAGTGCCGATGCCCAACGCCAATTGAAGAAGAATAGCAGCAGCGAAATCACAATCATTGGAATCCCGACGCTGTGGCAGAGTCTATTCAGCGGATGCTGATGCTTTGCTTTGTAGTTTTCGATGAAGGACTCTGACATTTTCAGCCTTTGGAAACGTTGCCTGACTCAGCACGTTTACAGCCATTTTCCATTTGTCATTTGACAGTTTTCATTTGTCATCTAAAGACTTCAACGGATTCACTTTAGGTTATGGATCAATGACAAATGAAAACTGTCAAATGACAAATGGAAAATATTCTGTTCTTAGCGCGAATCACCAATCACATCAATAAGGATATCCATCGTTCCGCCGCAGACCATTCCTTCTTCGCTTGCCTCTTCGGCAGTAAGCGAGAAATGGTGCAGTGCGGATTTGCCCGAGCGCATGGCCTCTCGCGCTTCCGACCAGACCTCTGCCTCGATGCAGCCGCCACCAACCGTGCCGGCAACGTCGCCACTTTCGAGAAACAGCATCTTGGCGCCGCGCTGCTGCGGAGTTGAGCCCCGAGTATTGGCCACGGTCGCAACCACCACGCGCTCGCCTCGCGCGTTCGCGTCACCAATCATTCGGTAAAGGTCGCGTTGTGCAATCGTTCCCATGAGTCACTGCCTAACAAACTACTCAGGCTTTCGCCGATTGTTCGCGGGGCGCGATTCGGTTGGCTCTAACGAGGTGCTCTCCTGGGCTCGTCGCAACTCTAAACGACGGCGCAGGAGGTCGCATTCCGCATCCGCCGTTGCCACTGCGTATTCCAGCCGTACGCGGCTGGTTTCCAGAATCTTCATTTGTGCCAGGATTCGATTTCTATCGCTCTCAAGTCTTCGCCGTCGCGCCTCTCGCACTTCTTCGGGTCGGGTGGAGCCAAAGGTCGCCATCCCTCGCTCGATGTTCTCCGGTTTCAGGTTGTACTCAGTCTCCTCCAATCTCGACTGCAAGTCGGCCAGCTTACTTTCGACCTCGACTTGCTGCGATCTCAGAGTCTCCGCACGCTGCTCGGCCCGAGAAAGCCGCTCCATGTCCATCAAAGCCTGGTCCGTCTCCTGCATCTGACCCAGTTTGTCGTTTAGCCTATCAACTTGATTGGAAAGGCTGTTGATAGTCTGCTTTATATCCTCATTATCGGTTGCCGGTTTCGCCGCAGTTTTGCCTTTCTTTGGCTTCGTCTCTGAGGTTTCAGTCGTTTCGTCGGCCTGAGGATCCGGAGTTTCGTCAGCGGTACTGATGATTTTGTCGCCGCTTTCAGTCGTTTTTTGCTCTTCGGCGGGAGTTATTACCGGATTGGTGATAACCGGTCGGGTGACGCGACGCGAGCGCCGCTTCTTGCGTGTCTGGGCCTGGGCATCAATCAAACAAAAGCTGATAGCCACTAATACAGCAACGAGAAACGCCGCCTTACGAATAATCTGACTTTTCATTAGAAACTCCTCAGTGTCCCTATCTGTCCTAAGATACGCCCTCTGAGACGATGGGTTCAAGCTCAATAGGATGCGCAGTTTACACGCTAGGATAGCCCTGTCAGTTCCACAGCAAGTTGCTTTAAAAGTAACCGACCAGTAAAACGATCCACGAAATGACACGAAGTAACTCGAAATAAGGCATCTATTTTGTGCCGTTTCGTGTGGTTTCGTGGATCGTGCTTGTTTTCGAGCAGCCGGCCAGAGCTGACGATGAGTAAGCCAGAACATCAAAAGGGCTGGATCTGAAAAGTCACCTTCATTGCCCGCGCGGAGTTCGTGAGCGCGCCGATACTGATCGTGTTCGCGCCAGCCTCAGCGTAAGCGCGCACGTTTTCCAGGGTGATGTTGCCGGAACACTCAATGCTTACTACTGGTGAGAGGTCCCTTGACATGGCCCCAAGGCGCGCTACTTCTTCGGCGGGCAGGCCTTCAAGCAAGAGAATGTCGGCCCCATTGCTAATTGCCTCTCGCAGATCGATCTCACTCGAAATTTGAACTTTGATCTTGTGGAGATGACCAAGTTTCTCTTTGGCGTTTTTAACAGCATCAGCCACCCCGCCCGCTATCGCAACGTGGTTAGACGTGATCAGCACACCGTCATCCAGTCCGAGGCGACTGCAACGCCCGCCACCCAGAAGCACGGCATACCTCTCCAGCATTCGCATCCCCGGCGTGGTGTCACGGGAATCGACAATCGCGGCGCCGGTGCCCTCAACTGCGCGGACAAATTGATTAGTCATAGTGGCCACGGCGGAGAGTCGCTGCAGCAGGTTCAAAGCAACCTGCTCACCTGCAAGCAGCACGTCGGCAAACCCAACCATGCGCGCAATCACCTTGCCCGCTTCGATCTGCTCGCCATCGGCAACGAATGCTTCGAGCTGCGGTTGGGAGTCCAGGGAAATGAAAACTTCTTCGGCTGCTTCCAGTCCCGCGACAATCATTTTTTCCCCGGCGACGAAGCGACCGCGGGCGCGCGTGTTGCGCGCCACGATCGCCTGGCTCGTGATGTCGCCTCGGCCCAGGTCTTCGCGCAGGAAGACGGAAATCTGAGAATAGAGCGCGCCTTCGTCCATCCAGTTCATTGCAGGTTCTCGATTGTCTGTTTGAGTTGCGCCGAACGCTGCGCAATATCCGTGATGCGAGCCCGCAGTTCGTTAACTTTCTCTTCCGGCGCTCGTTCGACGAAGTTTGGATTACCCAGCTGTGCCTCAAGCTTGCTCGCCTCCGCCTCGAGTTTGTCCAGCACCTTCAGCAGTCTCTGGCACTCTTGTTCAAAATCAATGAGACCTTCTAGTGGAATAGCCACTTCCGCCCCGCCCACCAGTACAGCCCGGGCAGAGGCTCTCGGTGCATTCAGTCGATCGCCGATCGAAACGTCAGACGCCCGCGCCAATCTGGAGATCTGATCGACGCTCGCGGAAAACACTTTCCTTAACTTCTCATCGGGAGAGCCAATCATGATCGGGACGCGTTCGCCTGCCTTGATATTCATTTCCGAACGGATATTGCGTACTCGTGAAATCAAGTCGATTACCGCTTGCATTTCCCACTCGGCCTCCTCGTCGATCAACTCGGTCGCGCTCTGCGGATAAGCGGTGAGCATGATTGTCGGCGAAGCGCCTCGGTAAGACTGGTGAAGCAGCTTGGCGTCGGCACCCGGCAAACGCTGCCACAACTCTTCGGTAATGTACGGCATGAAGGGATGCAGTAGCCGCAACGCTTGTTCAAGTACGGTCAAGAGGCGCGTCCGAGCTTCAGTCCGTCGCGTTGTTGCCTCCTCAGCCGTGACCTCCGTCTTCGTCAGCTCAATGTACCAGTCGCAGAAGTCGTCCCAGAAAAAGTGATACAGCGTTTGCACCGCTTCGTGGAACTGATAACCGGAAAGCGCCTCATGCATAACGCCAGTGGTCTTGTTCAAGCGAGACAGTATCCAACGATCGTGCAGAGCCAGCTTTTGTCCTCCGGCCCGCAGACTCTCTGGATCAACAGCTGCTCCCTCTGAATTCATCAGACAGAAGCGTGCTGCATTCCAGATCTTGTTGGCAAAGTTGCGATAGGACTCGACCTGCTTCTCATTCCAGCGAATGTCAGTGCTGCCCACCGAAGCCAACATGATGCGGGTGGCGTCTACCCCGTACTTATCGAAAACCTCGAGCGGGTCAACACCATTCATCTTCGTCTTTGACATGCGCTGGCCGTCTTTATCGAGAATGGTCCCCGTGACGAACACGTCGTCGAACGGACGCTGGCCCATGAACTTCATTCCCATCATCACCATCCGCGAGACCCACAGAAATATGATGTCGCGGGCTGTAACCAGCGCCGAGGTGGGATAGAACGTTTTCAGGTCCTCAGTTTCTTCCGGCCAGCCCAGTGTCGAGAAAGGCCAGAGTGCGGACGAAAACCAGGTGTCCAGCACATCCTGGTCCTGGGTTAACTCATCGGCGCCGGCTTTAGCACAGGCTTCTTCATATGAACGAGCGACCACGACCTTACCGTCTTTCGTGTACCAAGCGGGAATTTGGTGTCCCCACCACAATTGGCGCGAGATGGTCCAGTCGCGCAGGTTCTCCAGCCAGTTGGTATAAACTTTCTCGTAAGGCGCCTCGGGAACAAATTGAGGCTTCTTCTCCCTGGCCATCAAGTCGAGCGCCAGGTCGCGCAGCTTATCCATCCGACAAAACCACTGCAGCGAAATCAAAGGTTCAATCACGGTCTTACATCGTTCGCACTTGGAGATCGAGAACTCGTAATCATCCACCTTCTCGAGCAATCCCAGTTCCTCAAATTCCGCAACCACCTTCTGCCGGGCCTTGTATCGATCCAGTCCCGCGAAGTCTGGGCCGGCGGCTTCTGTCATCTTTGCCTGCGGGTCGATCACCACGACTTGCGCGAGACTGTGACGCAAGCCCATCTCGTAGTCGTTGGGATCATGAGCAGGCGTAACTTTAACCGCGCCTGTTCCAAATTGAGGATCGACAAACTCGTCCGCGACCACCGGAATTTCGCGGCCGGTGAGCGGGAGCAACAGTGTCGCGCCAATGAGGGCGCGATAGCGTTCGTCCTTCGGGTTTACGGCCACAGCCGTATCCCCAAGCATTGTTTCCGGCCGAGTGGTCGCTACGGTGACGCCGCCTTTGCCGTTTTTTGCAGGGTAATGGAGATAATAGAGCTTTCCCGGTTGTGGATCCTTTTGCACTTCGAGATCGGAAAGCACGGTCTGGTCGTTGGGACACCAGTTAACAATGCGATTCCCTCGATAGATCAATCCTTCTTCGTAAAGACTCACAAACACTTCCCGAACAGCGCGCGACAAATCCTCATCCATCGTAAACTTCTCGCGCGACCAATCGACCGACACGCCTTCGCGCCGCATCTGCTTCGTAATTTGCCCCCCCGACTCGCTCTTCCATTTCCAGACACGCTCAACAAATTTGTCGCGTCCGAGATCGTGGCGCGACACACCTTCCTTTTTCAGTTCGCGGGAGACCATCAACTGGGTCGAGATGCCGGCATGATCCATTCCCGGAAGCCACAACGTGCGGAACCCACACATTCGCTTGTAGCGGGTGAGCACGTCCATCATCGTGTGCTGGAGTGCGTGGCCCATGTGCAGCGAACCAGTGACATTGGGCGGAGGAATCACGATAGAGAAGACTGTTGCCTGCGGGTCGCGATTGATCTCGGGAGCAAAGTAGCCTTCCTGCTCCCATCGCGCATAGTGATGTTGTTCAGCTTCCCTGGGGTCGTATTGTTTAGGAATATCCATTGTTGATCCGTTAATCAGTTGTCGGTTGTCAGTAGTCGACATATTGTCAAACGAGCATTGTAAGTGAATACTCAACCCTTTTCATCTACAACTGACAACAGCCAGAAACAAATCGAGCAGGCCGTTGCCGCCAACGCCTGCTCAATCGTCTAGTCGTTCTTCGGTCAGCTACTTCGGCTGCGACTGGTTCTCTTCCAGCTTACGCTTGATCAGGAGTTCCGCGAGCTGCGGGACAACTTCCCACGCAATCTCCTGGACGACCCGGGCC
>CAZVHN010000684.1:0-4839 GCA_964626895.1 uncultured Chloracidobacterium sp.
ATCGGGCCCCAGAGATCAAGCCTAAGCCGCTCACCGGTACGTTACTGGGTACTCCGAGCATTGACAACAACCCGCTCGATTTCGAAATCCAGCCGTACTTCTTCCGTCAATCGGACAACCGTGTTCTCACTGCGTTTACCATCCAAACCGACAACAAGGAGCTGGTGTTTGAGGACAGCGGTGGATTGCTAACAGCTCGCCTGAATATCTTCGGTAGGCTCACAACTGTCGCAGATAGGCGCGCCGGCAGCTTCGAGGATGCTGTAACGACCACTGCCACGCGTGCGGAATTGACTGACGCGAAGGAGAGAAAATCAGCTTACGCAAAGACTCTTATTCTTGAACCCGGACGTTACCGGCTCGACGTGGTGGTGCGCGATATAGCTTCGGGGGCAACTGGAGTAAAACAACTTGGCTTTCATGTGCCAAGGTACGAGCCCAACGAACTCGACACGTCGAGTGTTGTGCTGGCCGCAAGACTGGAAGACATGAGTGGCCGGCCAGCTGTCGGACCATTCGTGATCGGGACTACCAAAGTGATTCCGAATCTATCCGGTGTCTACCAGAAGGGCCGGCCCGTGGGAGTTTACCTTCAGGTCTACAACGCTGGCATCGATCAGACGACTCTGCGTCCCGCGGTCGACGTTGAGTACACTCTGCTTAAAGGCGGCAAAGAGTTAGGCAAACAGGTTGAAGACTGGCGGGAAATTAACGATTCGGGACAACGGCTGACACTGACTCGATTGATTGACTCCAGCAAACTGACGCCGGGCGAATACGAACTAGTAATCCGAATCCGCGATCGCGTAACCGGAAAGACCTTATCGCCTTCGGCAAAGTTCACAGTTGTGCAATAGCCGCGAGCCCGATTAGCAGGCAAGGGGTGAATGGATGGATCATCCGTTCACCCCCTTTTCGCTTAGGCTTCGCGACTCAGTGGTACGTTTCTCTTACCGTACTCAGCTTCATGTTACCCTTGACTGAATTCCCCCGGCGGTCCACCACATCTACTTCAAAGCCTGGATATGACGGGCGAAATCTCGTTGCCTTCCAGCTCTCCACGGTGATGTCGTTCTCCGCGGCCCGGTGATAATTATATTGCGGCAAACCCATCCGGTCGCCACGCACGTCAGCTCCGTGGAGATGAAGAATTCGCACACGGAAGCCCTCGACGCGTCTTATTTTTCTCTCAACATTTGCGACGGTAGACATCACTCAGACAGACGTTTCGCGGCGGATTATAACGGAATTCCGGTATCAACCATTAGCGAACTCACCAGATAACCAAATCCAGGTGTTAGAATGCCGCCGAATGAACAAGATCCACCTAACAGGTTTAACTCAGGAGGAGTTGGTTTCGTTTGTCGAAGAACTCGGCGAACCGGCCTATCGTGGGCGGCAGATCTTCACCGCGCTGCAGCATCGGCGACTGCGCGCTTTCGACGATGTGACCGACCTGCCAAAAGACCTCCGCGCAAAGCTGCAGGAACAGGCGACCGCATCCAGCCTTACAGTTGAGTCTCGTTACATCTCGAAAGACGGCACGCGCCGGTACCTGATGAAGACGCATGACGGCTTGCCGGTCGAGACGGTGTTTATTCCCGAGGAGCATCGCGACACCATTTGCTTCTCCTCGCAATCAGGATGTCCGCTCCAATGCAGTTTTTGTTTGACGGCCCAGTTAGGCCTGTTGCGGTCGCTCACTGCCGGTGAGATCGTCGAACAAATAATCATCGTGCTTAACGATGCCTATGGAATGAGTGTGAAAACTCCGCGAGGGACGAATCTCGTAGGCATGGGAGCAGGCGAACCCTTTCTGGCATTCGAATCACTGATGAAGGCGCTGCGGATCGTGTCCGACGCAAAGGGTCTGCACATCGTTCCAAACCGCGTCACTGTTTCTACTGCGGGAGTGGTTCCTCGCATCCGCGAGCTGGCGACTATACCCGAGCGACCACATCTGGCAGTCTCGCTGGCGGCTCCGACGGACGAGTTACGCAGTGTCTTGATGCCTATCAACAAGAAGTGGCCACTAAGCGAACTGTTGACGGCCTGTAAGGAGTTTGAGCAATCGCTGAAGCGCACCGAGCGTTTCACTTTTGAATATGTAATGCTTGATGGCGTAAACGATTCCGACGAACACAGCAGACAACTCGCAAACCTGATCAATCGCTACCAGGTGCGCGCCAAAGTCAACCTTATTCCGCACAACCCTGCCAATCCTCTTCCGTACCGCCCTTCCTCGCCGGGGCGAATTGAGAAGTTTAGAAAGATCCTGGAGTCAAAGGGAGTTCACACATTCATACGCAAACCGCGCGGGCGAGACATATACGCGGCGTGTGGACAGCTTGCGGCCCGACAGGGAACAAATTTGATCCAGTTGCAGGGCGCTTAAGTTGTTCCACTACAGAACCGCGAGCGGTAGCGACCGGATCCTAAACTCAGCGCGAGCCGGAGCCGCTCAACCCACAGAACCATTTGCGGTAGCCAATGGATCCACCCGCTCAACATGAGCAGAAACCCACTGCTTTGATTTCTGTGGCCACGGATCTGAGGATTGAGTGCATCATACTGGATTGAGTGGTCGGATCCATTGGCTACTGCAAATGGTTCTGTAGGTTGAGTGACTCGTGCTGGGGCTGAGTGCTTGGATGCATTGGCTATCGCTCGCGGTTCTATAGCGAGCGACGACGAAGCCTGCGCAGTTTTGACCCGGGCTCCATGCCCTCTTCCAAAGTCGTTCTTAAGGGATGAACCATATCTCGGGCCGCCTGCGTTTCCTCGTTTCGCGGCCTCCATGTAAAATCATCCTGCAGTTAGAAATCTGATTCGGTAACAACAACTGATGAAATCTATTAATTTGCGACGCTTCACCCAATTCCTGCTTATTACAACTGTGCTCAGTTTTCCGGCCACCTTTGCCGCCACCCCACCGCCACAGTCGGCGCCCAACATCGGCGTCAGTGGCTCCTTGTCTGTAGACAAAGTCCAGCGGGGTCGTCCGGCGCAAGCGGTTGTTGTAATGGACATACCCTCGGGTTTTCACGTTCATTCCAATCGTCCGCTGGAGAAATTTCTCATTGCCACGCAACTGCAGGTTGAGGCGCCAAAGGGTTTGAGATTTGGGCCGGTGGTCTATCCGCGGGCGCTCCTTCGCAACCTTAAGTTCTCGAAGAGCAAAGTGGCGGTTTATGAGGGTCGTACAACGATGCGTTTCAATGTAACTGTTCCTGCTAATTTTGGTTCCGACTCGACCGAAGTGAAGGCGCGCCTACGTTATCAGAGTTGCAACGATGAAGTGTGCTTCCCTCCCCAAACTCGCGAAGTCAAAATACCGATAAGAGTCAAAGGGTAAGAGGGCAAAGGCAACGTCCGCCTGCTTGTAGGGGTGTCCCTCCGTGGGCACCCTAACGTTCGAAGGACAAGGGTCATCCCGAAAGATGTGAGTTGCGCAATCATGGTGCGGCGAGGAGTGCCGCCAGTAATGTAACCCTTCGTCTCTGCAACGTTGGGGTGCCCACGGAGGGACACCCCTACAATTGAGGCGCGCTAGTTCTTCCAATCACAGCCATCAGTCTTCCGACCTTGCCATGCACTTGTTTTTCTCGTCGATAGGAAAAGAACAGGTCAGTCCGAGACATCGTGCATAAAGGGGCAGTATGAATGCGTTCGGCCGCGACCCCGGCGGCCAGCAACTGATCTCGATTTGCTTTGAGCAGATCGATGCGCGCATGTCCTTCCCGTGTGGGCTTAAATAGATCGTCGGCGCCCGGAAAACGCTCCTTGAAACCGTCAATGACTTCGCTGCCTACCTCATAACAACAAGAGGCGGCGGCTGGTCCAATCGCAATCCTGCAATCCTCGGGCTGCGCCTTGTATTCCCTGGTCAGACGTTCAAGCGCGTACAGAACAATCCCGGCGTAGGTCCCGCGCCAACCTGCGTGGACCGCCGCGAATGAATTCGTTTTGGGATCACCGATCAGGATCGGCACGCAATCAGCAGTCTTGACTCCAGCCAGGACCTGCTCGGCGTTGCTGACGACAGTATCGCAGTAGATCGTATCACCTCGCGCGTCTTCCGGGGGCCTCGCCTCGGCCGCGTCTCGGATAACGCGGACCTCGGTGCCATGCATTTGCCAGCAGCCTCCCAATGTCCAATCGCCGCTGAAAAGCTTGAGAAACCGGCGCCGATTCTCCAGAATGTTCTCGGCCGCATCTTCGTTGAAACCTGCAAGATTCAGTGCTGCCTGCGGCATCGGGCTTACGCCGCCCAAGCGGGTGGAGAAACCGTTTGTGAAACCGTCGTCTTCGAGCGGCACGCAAATAAGAGCACGCACGCCATCGATTTCGCGCCAGTAGAACCCGGCGCGCTGAAGTTCAAAATCTGTGATCGTTTCCATCGGCATAGACATTATCGAAGTTCGTCGCATTCGCGAAGTGCTTAGGCGTACCCCACGCTTTGCGGAACGCGTCTTCACTTCTGCCGAGCGGGCCTACTGCGATGGCCGAGGCGCCGTGGCCGCGCAACATTATGCCGCTCGCTTTGCAGCAAAAGAAGCTGCCCTTAAAGCACTGCAAACGGGTTGGAGAGGCGGGATTGGCTGGCAGGACGTGGAGATCGCTTCCCGCGACGGTGGAGCGCCGTATCTGCTCTTTCATGGACAGGTGCAGGAACTATTTGCCGGGTCAGGAGCCAACGCGGCTCATCTTTCACTATCTCACACCAGTGAACACGCGATTGCTGAAGTGATATTGGAGCGCAGGGAGTAAACAGGGCCGCATTACAGAACCGGTCAGACTTAGAAGCTCTGTGAAAAACCAGAAAGAACCTACGGTGGC
>CAZVHN010000685.1:0-3994 GCA_964626895.1 uncultured Chloracidobacterium sp.
GGACCGGAAGCTCTTCAGCAGCTAGCAGCCTGGTGAGATCAAGCTCGGCAACATAGACAGGCTGGCGAAATTTATAAGCATCAGACACCAACTCCCCCAGTCTGCCGAGCGACCCGATGGGTGTCCCATCAGTTAACAATATCCTTGCCGACTGACCTTCTCGTAAGTGTTTCACCAGGGCCCTCGTGAACCGCAGCGGTCCACGGTTCATCGCGGCGACGGCCGCTTCCAAAGACCCTTTAAGATCATAAAAATCCGTTTCTCGCGGGGCTTGTGCTCGGTTGTCTTCACTGGCGCCACCGGTGGCAATCAAGGCAAGTGCCTCGCGTTCGTTTGGCAGCTCACCAGAGTCCGATTTTGCAAAACTCCGCCCGGTTTCAAACAAACGTACGCTGCGTACGCCGTGATTAAGATTATGCCGGAGGGAATTTAGTAGGCCCGGAATCAGGGTCGGACGCATCCGCACTTCGTTTTCAATAATCGGATTCTTAAGCGTGATAAAAGCGTGCTCAGGATCCTGGGTATTGAATTCGGGAATCAACTCGAATCGATTGTCATGCGCCACTTCGATAAAGCTAAAATTTATTGCCTCGTCAAAGCCCAGGGCTTGGAGCGTTCTCCGCAACTTGCGGATTTTCAGCTCCTTCGGTTGATGCTCCCCTGACTGGTTCGATGGAGGAAGTTCGGCGCCGATCCTGTCGTAGCCGAAGTGCCTGGCAATTTCTTCGACCAGGTCCTCTTCGCGCTCGATATCAATCCGCCAGGTAGGTGGAACACACTTCCAGACCGCGGACGATTCTTCAGTGTGAGCAATGCCGAGTCCGGTGAGAATACGCTTCATGACGGTTTCGGCAACGCGTAGCGAGGTCAGACTCTCCACTCGAGCAGGACGAAACGCGATGCTCCGCGCCGGCAAAGGACTTGGATACACATCGATTGCGTCCTCCGTCGCCGCGCCGCCGGCGATCTCGCAGATTAGCTCGACACATCTGTTTTGAGCGCGCAAGACGTTCTCGCAATCCGCGCCGCGCTCGAACCTCCGCGACGCTTCTGTATCCATGCCCAGCTTTCTTGCAGTCTGACGCACCGAGTCTGGATTAAAGTAGGCGCTTTCGATCAACACATCCGCTGTCTGAATGGAGATTTCGGAGTCTTCGCCACCCATTATGCCAGCCAGTGCAACCGGCCGCTCGGCATCCGCAATCACCAGCATGTTGGCGTCTAGCGTGCGCTCCACACCGTCAAGCGTCTTCAACTTTTCACCCGCGGTTGCGCGTCTGACGACGATTCGTGCTCCGCCCAGCTTTGCGAAGTCAAAGGCGTGAAGCGGCTGGCCCAGTTCATGCAGCACGTAATTCGTGATGTCGGCGACGTTGTTGATGGGCCTCTGCCCAATCTCTTCCAGGCGTTTCGCCAACCAGGCCGGGGATAAGGCAATCTCTACACCGCGCACTAGTCGGGCGGCGTATCGCGGGCAGAGATCGGTGTCATGGATTTCTACTGACGTCAGGTCGGTGGCCCGGCCTTCAGCCCTGGCCGGTTTACTGGATGGCGGGCGAACCTTTCCCGACTCGATGACCGCAACTTCGCGAGCAATCCCGACATGGGAGAGACAGTCAGGGCGGTTCGAAGGAACTTCGACGTCAAGAACAGCGTCGCCGTCCTTCTCTTCCACGGCGTCGATTGCCAACCCGACCATGGTCAATCGCTCCCGCAACTCCAGCGGAGTCAGGGTGGTCCCGGTCAGTTCGCGTAGCCAGTTGTAACTGATGAGCATTCGTGCGGTAAATAGTAAATAGTGAATGGTAAATGGTGAAAGGCAAACTCTTTCTATTCACTGTTTACCATTGACCATTTACCTCTATTCAAACTGTTCCAAAAATCGTACGTCGTTTTCGAACAGCAAGCGGATGTCGTCGAGCTCGTACATCAGTGCAACCATCCGATCAATACCAAAGCCAAAAGCGAAGCCTGAAAACTCTTCAGAATCCACGCCGGCGGCGCGGAGTACGTTCGGATGGACCATGCCCGATCCACCCAACTCGATCCAGCCGGAATTTTTGCAAATACGGCACCCTGATCCGCCGCACTTGAAACAACTAAAATCAAACTCTGCGCTTGGTTCGGTAAACGGAAAGTAGGAGGGACGAAAACGCGTAACCGTCTTGGATCCAAACATGCGGCGCAGCAGCTCGGCCACGGTACCTTTCAGGTGCGCCATGGTAATGCCGCGATCCACGCACAGTCCTTCCACCTGAAAGAACATCGGATTGTGCGTCGGGTCCGGAGTGTCCCGGCGGAAAACACGGCCCGGCGCGATCATGCGCACGGGCGCTCCACGTCGCTGCATTGCGTGTATTTGGACCGTTGAGGTTTGGGAACGCAAAGCAAGCCCGTCAGTGGTGTAGAAAGTATCCTGGGAGGCCCGCGCAGGATGGTTCTGTGGAATATTCAGCGCATCGAAGTTATAGAAGTCGGTTTCAATCTCGCGATCATCCTCAATCGCGTAGCCCAGGGCCACGAAGATATCTTCAAGGCGTTCGCGCTGGAGCGTGATTGGATGGAGATGTCCGCGCCGAGGGCGTCGACCGGGCAGAGTCACGTCAATGGCGTCGCGTTCTTGACTAAGCGTTCTTTTGAGCTGCTCCAAATTATCTTCCGCTGCTCGTAGACCTCCCTCAACATGGCCCTCCAAGGCTTGAACTCTTTGACCCAGGACCGGCCGATAACCGGGATCAGCAAGCACAACCATCTTCCTCAGCCTTGTAACCTTGCCTTTCTTGCCCAGCATGCGCGTACGCAAATCCCCCAGGTCTTTCATGGCCGCCTCGGTTTTTTGAAGCAGAGAGGTGCCTAACCAATTCTCCTCCAAAGCCGCCCGCCATTTTTCCTCAAGCGGATGCGCAAAGAAACTGAAGCGTCCATCCCATTCTTGGTGGAACGCTCCTCCGACTTCTGTCGCGTAAGATTCGAACTCTTCCGGCTTAAGGCCTTCACGCACTAGCTGACTCCTCCCCTATTTCGTTAGCGGTCGTAGCTGAAAGCCGCAGAGCGGCGAAATGTCTATAGAATCTTGAGTAAATCCGTATCGAAGCTCCGATAGGAGCGAAATGGCCACTCTGTCGCCCGTTAAAACGGGCTAAGGTTAAATAGGCGGGATGGTGTCTATAAACATTTCGTCCCTATGGGACTTTCCTGCCGAATCGTTAGGCAGCCGCTTTTTCGTTCTTTGTTTCCATGGCGTTCTTCGCTTGCACGGCCACTTCCTTAAAAGCGTCCGGCGTGTTGGCGGCCAGATCGGCAAGCACCTTGCGGTCCAGCTCTATGCCGGCGAGTTTCAGGCCATGCATGAACTGTGAATAATTCAGCCCGTTAAGGCGCGCTGCGGCGCCAATACGCACGATCCAGAGACTACGAAAATCACGTTTCTTTAGCTTTCTTCCGGTATACGCAAAATTTAACCCGCGCTCGACCGACTCTTTCGCCGAACGGTAAAGCTTTGATTTGGTGCCGCGATAACCTTTCGCGAGCTTCAATATTTTCTTGCGCCTTTCGAGGCGTTTATTTCCACGTTTTGCTCGAGGCATCGTTCAATCCCCTTTCTATTAAAGAGACGCGGAGACTGGGTGACACGGAGACACGAGGAATAGCGAACTTGGCACCGTCGCAGTCTCCCCGCGTCCCCCGTTCTCCCTGTCTAAGTGTCTCCCACTCTTCATCCTTCCGCCTTCATCCTTCATCGTTAGTATTAATCGCGCCCGTAAGGCAGCATCGCCTCCACGCGCTCTTGATCTGACTTCGACACTAACACGTCAATGTCCAGCAGGCGCTTACGCTTATTACTCTTTTTCGTCAGGATGTGGCGAGCATGTGAATGCCCCCGCTTGATCTTCCCTGTCGCAGTAATTCGGAAGCGCTTGGCCGCACCCTTGTGTGTTTTTAGTTTTGGCATAATTAACTGTTCTCCATTTCCAATTGCCGATTGCCAATTGCC
>CAZVHN010000686.1:0-1966 GCA_964626895.1 uncultured Chloracidobacterium sp.
GGGTGGCGATGGCGATCGCCATCATCGGCGTCTTTGAGAACCGGTCCTGGAAATACATTGCGATCAACGGCGGGTACATGACCGTTGCCTTTGTGATTATGGGCGCGATAATCGGCGCCTGGCGTTAATCCGCAGATTACGCTGATTGCACAGATTAAGAACAGAAATGCCAGACCAATCCGCAACGTTGCGTCTGCTCTCTACATTCTATTCTTAGGTTTGTGTAATCTGAGTAATCTGTGGACAGAAAAGGAGCGACCCCAATGAAAAGCACTCTTAAATCAGATCATTCAGTTACGAACGAAGCGGCAAAGGCGGCGACAGGGAAGACACTCGATCAATGGTTCGCCGTGCTGGATAAGATGGATGGATTGAAGCAGGGGCGCCGCGCGATCAATAACCATCTTTACGAACAGAAAGTTGATCCGTGGTGGTGTGCCACGATTGCCGTCGAATATGAAAAGCACCACAATGTGCGCAAGAAAGACGGATTGTTCGAGGGCTACTTTGTGTGCGCAACCAAGACAATTGCTGCCCCGCCGGCCGAAGTCTTCAAGTCGTGGTCAAGCGGCGCCGAGTTGAGCAAGTGGTTCGGTAGTGGCGCTAAGGCGGATGTGAAAGACGGCGGTGCTTTTGAGACTAAAGACGGCGACAAGGGGACCTTTTTGCGAGTGCGACTAAACAAAGACATTCGCATGACCTTTCAAAACAAAGAGTTTTCCGCACCCACACAGGTGGACGTGCAGTTTCAGGATAAAGGGAAAGGCAAAACGGGCCTGCTGGTGAACCACACCAGGATTCAAACGCGGGCCGAAGCTGATGGACTGCGTGCCGCCTGGGCTGAGGCGCTCGACCATCTCAAGGCAGTTTGCTAAGGATAGTCAATTGGAGATGTTTTAGCACTCAGCCTTGAACTGACCATTCAAGGTGAGGAAATTCGCAGGTTGGGAAGGTGGGCAAAGCGCAGCGCGCCCCCGCTCCAGCGTAGCGTCTTTGGCTAGGCTACAAAAACCGCTGAATTCTTATGCTGACTCAGTCCGGCGTAGTCTTGAAGAAAACCAAAGTTGATGAGGCTGCGCTGGAGCGGGGGCGCGCTACGCTTTGCCCACCTTCCCAACCTGCAAATTTGCTACGGTTGGATAGTTGTCTGAGTGTTGAATTCCTTCCCGCGTCTTGGTCGCAATCAAAACAAACCGAGACGTCGGGAATCTCTAGACTTCTCACCCCGATTTTACTATTCCACTCCTAGGCCAGTGTTTCATGTGTGCAATTTTCAGCTCCTCGCGTTATAATCCCGCCTCCATGAATTTCGAAATTTTTCACCCAGCAGTCGCACGCTGGTTTCAGAAGACTTTTCCCTCGGCCACAGCGCCGCAGGAGCTCGCCTGGCAGGCAATTAAAGCGCACCGCAACACCCTTATTGCGGCGCCCACCGGTTCGGGTAAGACACTCGCCGCATTTCTCGCTGCTATTGATGATCTGGTCCGGCTTGGCATCGAGGGAAACCTCGACGATACGACTCACGTCGTCTACGTCTCACCCTTAAAAGCTCTAAGTAACGACGTTCAGCGAAACCTGCAGGTTCCGCTCGAGGGAATTCAGCAGGAACTGAAAGCGATGGGTCTGTCGGAGATCAGCATTCGCACCTTAGTGCGCACTGGCGATACGCCTGCCGCCGAACGCATCGCGATGACCAAGCGCCCGCCGCATATCGTGGTTACGACACCTGAGTCGCTCTACATTCTGCTGACCAGCGAAGGTGGCCGCAGAATGTTGCAGACCACTCGCACACTAATTCTTGACGAAATTCACGCCGTTGTCGGAGACAAGCGCGGCTCGCATCTGGCTCTCTCAGTTGAGCGACTTGAACAATTGATAAGCCAACGTCCGCAAAACGAAATCCGAAATCCGAAATCCGAACTTCGAAATTCCAAGCTCATTCGCGTGGGTTTGTCGGCAACGCAGC
>CAZVHN010000687.1:0-4092 GCA_964626895.1 uncultured Chloracidobacterium sp.
ATACACAGCTCCGCCGGCGCAAGGCCCCATGATGCAACTTATCTGCGGCACAACTCCGCTCGCCAGCGTGTTACGCAAAAAGATGTCGGCATATCCGCCGAGGCTCAGCACACCTTCCTGAATGCGGGCCCCTCCTGAATCATTGAGGCCAATAATCGGAGCTCCAACCTTCATTGCCAGGTCCATCACCTTACAAATCTTTTCCGCGTGAGTTTCGGAAAGTGAGCCGCCAAAAATAGTGAAGTCCTGAGCAAAGACAAACACACGACGACCATCAATCAAACCGTGGCCGGTGATAACACCATCACCCGGGTAGAGTTGCTGGTCGAGACCGAAGTCGCGCGAGCGATGCACAACGAGCTTGTCAAATTCCTCGAACGTGTCTTCGTCCAGAAGAAAATCAACTCGTTCACGAGCAGTCATCTTGCCGGCGGCATGCTGCTTCTCGACTCGCTCCGCACCGCCACCGATCTCGGCCTGCTGTGCTCGTTCTTTCAGCGTTTCAAGTTTGGACTTGGACTGCTTTGGCTGTTGCTTTGAAGTCATACTCAGATCCACTACTGTCCCAACGTTGATCGGTTCTGCCATCATTCAAGCCGCGGTCTCATGAGGTCAGTACCACCGCGCGGTAGCGGGTGGGTCATGGCTACTCATCACTTACGCTGAGTGAAGTCGCGACTCAGGACCCACCCTCTACCGCGCGGTGGTACTGACCTCATGAGCCGCGACAAGTGTGATTGCGAGCAGAATCCAGCCGCTAAATTCAGATCGAAACGCCGTCGTCGGTGAAGGGAAACGCTCGCGCTTCGATTAGTTCCACCAGTTTTTCAAGTGCCTGTCTGGCTTTTGTTTGAACGTCTTCGGAATACCCGAAGCGCTCCGCGTTTTGCTCAAAGTCCTCGAGATCAACTACCCGGTACGAAAGGTCCGGCTCGACCAATATGTCTATGTCCAGGTCCACGTAGCTGAGAACCCGGCCATCGAACGCCGGCGGGACGTTAACATTACAGTAGTAGCTTCTCAACTCCCCGGTCGGCTCAGCGAAGCGAAAGATGTTGTACCAGCGGTCCAGCCAATAGTATTCAATGCTCTTCGTTCCAGAGGCAATGGTGCCCAGCAGGTGGTGTTTAATTTCCTCGTCGAAAGTTGCATCCAGAACAAGCAATGATCCTTCTTGTCGCAGCACCTTCGCATTCCATCTGCGATGTTCCGAGCCGTCGTATTTGTGGGCCCGAACCGTAATCATTGATCTACTTTCGCCCACTCTTGCGCCAGTCCGCCAAAAACTGCGCTTGTCCTTTGTCGGTAAGGGGATGATTGAATAACTGGTCGATGACTTTGAAAGGCATCGTCGCAATATCTGCGCCCATACGTGCCGACTCTATGACATGAAGCGGGTGACGCAGGCTTGCCGCCAGGACCTCGGTTTTCCAGTCATAGTTTCCGTAGATCTCAACGATCTCGCCCAACAGGAGCAATCCGTCGTGTCCAATGTCATCAAGTCGCCCGAGAAAAGGGCTGATAAAAGAAGCCCCAGCCTTCGCAGCTAGAATTGCCTGGCCTGCGGAGAAGCAAAGCGTGACATTGACCTTGATTCCTTCATTGGAAAGTTGATGAGTGGCTTTAAGTCCCGCACGAGTGAGGGGACACTTGATCACTACGTTGGGTGCGATCTTCGCATACTCACGTCCTTCGCGGAGCATCCCGTCCACGTCTTCGCTGGTGACTTCAGCCGAGACGGGACCACTGACTATCTCGCAAATTGCGGCGATGTGCTCTTTGAAGTCGACCTGGCCTTCCTTGGCAATCAGGGATGGATTGGTGGTCACTCCATCCGCGATGCCGATGGTTGCCGCTTCACGAATCTCATTAAGGTTTGCGGTATCAAGAAAGAATTTCATTATTGCCTCCAGCGACAGGTAATGCCGAGTCCAACCACTGCCTACTTTGGAGTGCGCCGGCAGAGCGGAGCGGCGACGGCGCTTTGGTTTCCGCAAGACAATCCAAAAGCGGTGTCGCGCTGCGCTTGCCACCGCACTCCACATAAAGCTCACAGGTAATGCCGAGATGCTGCTGTCCAGGAACAGTAGATTTCGAATACGAACACAAGCTCCGACTCAATTCACTTTGTTTCGAAGTACCCCGACGCCCTCAATCTCTATTTCGACGACATCGCCGTGCTTCATCGGGGAGACGCCTGCGGGAGTACCGGTGGCGATCAGATCTCCAGGATAGAGCGTCATGATTTCGGCGATATACCTAATCAAAAAGGGAACTGAAAAGGCCATGGTCGATGTGCGTGCCCGTTGCTTTATGTCGCCGTTGAGGCGCGTGGTAACCTCCGCATCCAGAGGGTTGATGTCGAGTACGATTACCGGCCCGACAGGACAAAAGGTATCGAACGATTTCGCCCTCGTAAACTGCACGTCCTTGCGCTGCAGATCGCGGGCAGTTACATCGTTGACGCACGTGTAGCCCAGGACATAGCTCAAGGGGTCTTTGTCGGCAGAGATGTGACGAGCTCGGTGACCGATAACGACTCCCAACTCTCCTTCGTGCTCAACCCGCTCAGACTCCCTGGGCAGCTCGATCGTGTCTCCATCACCGATTACCGAGGAAGGCGCCTTCAAGAACAGCAAAGGTTCCTCGGGCATCTTATTTCCGAGCTCGGCGGCGTGCTCACGATAGTTGCGCCCAACGCAGACGATCTTCGAAGGCGTGACCGGAGCGAGTAGCCTGACCTCTGCCAGGGGAATCGAGTACTGACTGCGTGGCAACGCGAGTCCGTCGAACCATTCCCCTTCGTTCAAAGGACACACATCACTACCTTCGATAAAAGCATATCTTGGCTGCTCAAACGTGGCATGCGTAACTCGGCACAGTTTCATTTCGACTTAGGGCACACTCTCCGAAACAACTTCAGATGGAGGACTGACGTTGCCCGCCTGATCAATCGCTCTGATGTAGTAGTAGTACCGTTTTCCTGATTCAACGTTCTCATCCAGGAAGGTCGTTTTTGTCAGCGGTGCGGTTGTCAGCTTCGTCCAGCGTTCTTTCGGCAGATCCGGATCAGTAGTGCGATAGATTTCATAGCCCGCCACATCGGCTTCGGGATTTGCAGGGAAGAAGATTGATAACCTGCCGGGGGCAGCGGCAATGGTGATTGAAGCTGGCGCGGACGGCGCAAAGATGTCTCGCGGGGACACGGAAAGTGAATTGGAGTTGAGACTCTCAACCTGCGCTCCGTCCGTTCCCAGCGACACGGAACGGACTACATACCGATAGTTCTCACCAAACCGAAAATTCCGGTCGACGTACTGGGTGCCTGATACTAAGGAACTATTGATGGGGTTTTGAGTGACTTCGCTCTGAGATTCGTCGAGCCGATAGACGTTGTAGCCCAGCAAATTTACGGGTGTTGAGCCGTCAATGTTCGAGTCAGGAGGTTGCCAGGTTATCGCGATCGCATCCTCGCCAACTTCCTTGCCCGTAGAAACCAGGGTGGGAGGTTTAGCTACCCTCGCGGAGGGTTCGATCAGGAGAAAGTTTGAGAAGGCTGCACGCTGTTCCGAGGCATTAACATAACGAATCGCGTACCGCAAGCGTGTAGGTTCTCCCGCGAGCTCAAGCGTATCAGGGTACGTCAAGGTGTCAGTCGCGTTCTTGATCTGGTCGTAGGTTACAGATCCAATGAGCGTCGACCGCGCCGCAAACTCTTCTTCCGTTAGGGGCAGAGGCGCGGTCGGTTTTTCCGCCAGCCGATAGACATCAATACGCCGGATGCTCTGCACGCTTTCATCCGGAGCGTTGCGCAGAGGCGCAGGCCAACTCAAAATCACACGGTTTCCTCTTTGCACACCCGAGAGAAGCTCCGTACGCTGCTGCACGCGTTCGACAGGCGGGAGCGGCGGCCTTCTCTTGCCACAACCAACCATGGCGAATGCGAAGAGAAGGGCTATGCACAACGCCTTCTGGCTATTCATGAGGGGGGAAAGCAAGATCCGAGACGAAGACGGCAGAGTTTCTCTCACAGAATGTACCGGCTAAGGTCTTGGTCCTTGACGGTCTCTAACAACATGCCGTCGACGTAGG
>CAZVHN010000688.1:0-4023 GCA_964626895.1 uncultured Chloracidobacterium sp.
GTCGGCCTGCTGCTGGCCGTGTTAGTGGTGACCGGCCAGGTCTTTCAGTGGAAGACGTTTGAGGACGGCCAGTCAGCGATTGCTTTGGCCTCATGGGGGCGTGTTCCCTATGTTTTTATCGTGATTGGCATGGCTCTGGGGCTGGCGCAACTGGAGTTAGTCTTGCGCGCCAGCCGCGAACCGGTCCGCCACAAGATGAAATTCGTTGTGATCGGGTTAGGGGGGCTGGCCGGTTACCAAATCTATCAAGCCAGCCAGATGCTCCTGCTTCCAGTCTGGCAGGTCGAGCATGTGTTGGTTGGAAGTGTCGTGACGGCCATGGCGCTGTGTCTGACCGCCTACGGGTTGGGACGAACTCGCTTGCGGGAAGTTTTTGTCAATACCTATGTGTCCCAACAGGCCCTCTTCGGCTCGGTAACGTTCATTGTCATTGGGCTCTACCTCCTGGTGGTGGGGGCGGTTGGTGAATGGCTTCGGCGAACAAACCAGCCATTGGGAGTGGGGCTCAGTGTCGTCGTGGTATTCGGAGCCCTGGTCGGGCTGGCGGTCGCGGCATTCTCAAAAACGGTGCGCGCCGACGTCCGACGCTTTCTCAACCGGAACTTCTATCGATCCAAGTACGACTACCGCGCGCATTGGCTTCAGGTCACCGAGGCCTTTGAGCAGGCGGCGAGCAAAGAGGCGATCATGGATCGTCTGCTCGATCTTCTCATTAAGACGTTCTCCACCACCGCGATTTCGATCTGGTCGTTTCGTGAAGCCGATCGTCGGTTTTGCCAAATCCGTTCGATGACTACTGAGAAGGAACCGGCTCCATTGGAGCTCTCCCATCCTGTGATCGTGCAGCTCTTGAATAGGGATGAGCCGGTTTTGATCGATGACATCTGGTCGAGAAAAAGCGCGAGATCTGGCTTCGGAGAAGATTCCCTGACGGCCGCTGGGGCGGCACTCTGTTTTCCGATTCGCGCTCAGGGACGGCTCACGGCGTTCGTGGCGCTGGGCAAGCAACTTCATGGAGAGGTCTATGGAACGGATGATTGTGATTTGCTGCGCGGTATTGCACATCACGTCGGGGTTCTGCTCTCTCACGCTAATCTGGCAGAAGAGCGCCAGATTGCAGCTGGATTGGAGGCACTGCATCGATTCTCCGTGTTCTGTCTCCATGACCTAAAAAATCTCGCAGCGAGGCTGTCCTTGGTGGCTCAGAACGCCGAGAACCACGGCAAGGACCCTGCATTCCAGGAGTCTGCCATGAGGACGGTGGCGGACACGGCTCAAAAGATAACCACTCTCATGGGCAAGCTCTCCCTGAAATCGTTCAAACCCATGGCTGTGGCGACATTGGAACCAATAGATCTCTCGAGTCTGATCGATGAAATGGTGATGCCGATCAGGGGGGAGGGAAACGTGCAGGTGTATGTAGGGGGTGAGCCTGTCCCGCCGGTTCTGGCTGTGCGGGAGCAGATTCACCAAGTGCTGCTGAATGTGGTACTCAATGCCAAACAAGCCATCGGCCAAGATGGGACGATCTGCGTCACCACGGAACAACAAAACGGCTCGGTGGTCGTAACGATTGAGGACACAGGGGCAGGCATTCCAGCGTCCAAGCTGAGCACCTTGTTTCGCCATTCGCAATCCAGCAGGCCTGGTGGACTGGGCATCGGGCTGTACC
Source organism: uncultured Chloracidobacterium sp. (assembly GCA_964626895.1). Taxonomy (GTDB): domain Bacteria; phylum Acidobacteriota; class Blastocatellia; order Pyrinomonadales; family Pyrinomonadaceae; genus PSRF01. Next base: position 1,673 of record CAZVHN010000688.1, read on the forward strand.
AGTGCAAGCAGATCGTGGAAGCGCATCAGGGAACGATTCAGATGCGAAGCGAGGAAGGAAAGGGGACACAAGTGCGGATTGAGCTGCCTATTTATCGCCCTCCTGCGACTGTAGACGAAGATTCCATTGTTCGCTCAAACAGGTGACGTTAGTTCACGAGCCCTGTATGTCTGAGAAACTTATCAAAACTCGACCGGCTCTGCTGCTGGTCGACGACGATGCCGAGATTCGGGACCAAATGAAATGGGCCCTTGCCTCGGATTACCAGATGCTGGAGGCGTCGGATCGTTCGACAGCATTGGCGCATGTCCGGGAAGCCATGCCTCGATTGATCCTGCTTGATTTAGGATTACCCCCTGATATCGATGGGGCTTCTGAGGGCTTGGCAATCTTGCGTGAAACCCTTTATCTCAACCCGATGGCCAAGGTGATCGTAATCACGGGTAATAGCGATCGAGCAAAGGCCGTCGCCGCTATCGAAAGCGGCGCTTACGACTTTATTGAGAAGCCTGTTCAGCTTGAAGTGCTCAAGATTGTCCTCCAGCGCGCGGCCTACCTCTCCAAGCTAGAGGAGGAAAATCGGGCCCTCCAAGAGCAGGCTGGCCAGAATGAGTTCGAAGGGTTGCTGGGAAACAGTGCGCGAATGGAGGATGTGTTTCGCATGATTCGTCGTGTCGGACCGTCTGATGTGCCGGTGTTGATTACCGGGGAAAGCGGCACGGGGAAGGAATTGGTGGCGCGAGCGATCCACCGTCAGAGCGCGCGAAAGAGCGAGCCCTTCATCGCGATCAACTGTGGAGCGATTCCCGAGACGCTGCTCGAAAGCGAACTGTTCGGATATGAGAAAGGGGCCTTTACCGGAGCGACGCAGCAACGAAAAGGACGCATTGAAGGCGCACAAGGCGGCACGCTGTTCCTGGATGAAATCGGCGACGTTCCGCTGGCGTTGCAAGTTAAAATGTTGCGATTCTTGCAGGACCACACGACACAACGACTGGGCGCAAAGGAGACAATTACAGTCGACGCGCGGATTCTCGCGGCGACCAACGTTGACCTGCAAAAGGCCATGAGTGAGGAGCGGTTCAGGGAAGATCTGTATTACAGGCTCTGCGTGCTAACGATTGCGGTGCCTTCTCTTAGTGCACGGGGTTCTGATATCACGTTGTTGGCGCGGACATTCTTGAGGAAGTTTGCGGAAGAGCAAAAGAAACCGTTGAAGGGGTTTACGCCTCAAGCGGTGGAGGCCTTGACGGCTCACAGTTGGCCTGGAAATGTCCGAGAATTGGAAAACAGGATCAAGCGCGCGGTCGTGATGGCGGAAGGGAAATATGTGACCCCCGCGAACTTGGAATTGAAAGACCCCTCTTCAGCCGAAGAGGATACGTCCACCCTCAGAGCCTCACGCGACAGCCGTGAAAAGGATCTGGTGCGGCTCGCAATGGAGAAGGCCGAAGGCAATGTGTCGCGAGCCGCGGCGGAACTTGGGATTAGCCGTCCCACGCTCTACCAATTGCTCGCGCGTTACGGCTTTAAGAAGGCGAAATCCGAGGACTCGAAAGAAAAGGCATAGGTCTTTGCGACTAGAGGCCATGCCCGAGAAACCCGAAGCTCAGAAGTGGCAGGAACCTTCCTGAGACGATACCAATGCGACAAGGCAGCACCTTTCCTGAGCCAGCATCATTGATGCCCCTCGGTGGGGGGTTGGCCATTTGCTTTTTCCTGCCCCTCTGCGCGGGAACAGATGAATATTTGCAAACCGTTGATTATTGGCCTATTAGTGGCTGTAAGCGATTTGTAAAGACCCGTCACCATGAGTAAAAAGTATTTACAGGCGATGATTAATCTAAGTTATGGAAATAATGGATGAAGTATCTACATAGGGCGCGGTATGGCTTCCGTCACTGTAAAATAACATTACAGATGATCAAGGACTTGTTCGAATGAAACGGTAATTTAGTCTACAATGTCAATCACTTATAAAATTTATTTGGGCGCGTACAGAATATGCTATAACACCAGACCAAGAAGCCTCAAAGATGCTTTTGAGGTAGTAATGTAAGAGTGAGAGGGGAAACAGAGATGAAGAAACAGGTGAAGCGTTATTTAGGATCTATCGTCCTAGGGATCGCGATGGCCACTATGGGACTCGCTGGGCAAGCCCACGCGGTCGCATTTACCGCGGAGAGTGGAAACCTTGCCGCCAGTGCTGTATTTGAAATAAACGCAATCGGCCAGCTCGTCGTGGTGTTGACGAATACGTCGGCAGCCGATGTACTGGTTCCTGCGGATGTTTTGACGGCGGTGTTCTTTTCAAGCAATGGAACGTTGACCCCGGTCAGTGCTGTCTTGAA
>CAZVHN010000689.1:0-8663 GCA_964626895.1 uncultured Chloracidobacterium sp.
CTATCGCTGAAGCAAAAGACCTTCTCCGATTATGCAAAGCTGGTCGGCTATTTGATCTTCAGGATTGGATTGCGTCGGGAAAATCTCTTCGTTTACCTGATGAGTCAAAAACTACTCCTGTGGAAGTTGCGCTCAACTCCGGTTTCCACAGCCTCGTCGAACTACTCCTTCAAAATGAGGAGAATCAACAACTGAAGAATCGGGCCCTTCAGCGAGCGCTTTCGCTGAAACGCCTGGACTTGATTGAACTCCTGGTCTCACACGGCGCCGAAATCAGCTCAGTCCCGTTCATTGACGTGCTTTACGTTTGGGACCCGAGCATTATTCGTTACTTCCTTGATCAGGGCGCCGACTTCATCACGGATTCTCCGTTTGCCGTGGCTTTCCGCGAAAAAATCCGAACCACGCTTCGTCCCTGGCGCGAGTGCAGAGAGAAATATCCTGATCATACTGCTCAACTCCAGGAGCAGGCTGACCGGGCGCTGCGGCATTTCTGTTTCGAGGGAGATTTGAAGTGGGTGAGTCTACTCATGTGGGCGGGTGCAAATCCCCGTTCAAGTGGACCAATGTTTGATGATGACGAGGATGATCCTGACGGATACATAACGGCCCTCGATGCGGCGACTTAATCGAAGGATTCTCAAATCCTAAAGCGCCTTAAGCCAGACGCGGGGAGCGACAATCTCGGCACGTTGCCCATAAATGCCGCTCGAAGAGGGAACCCGAGTATGGTGGAGTATTTGCTGGAATTAGGAGCGAGACCGAATGATAAGTCCAACGGCGGATCATTAGCGCTTGACGACTGTCTCAGAAGCTTCCGATATGAAGCCCCGATTAACTTTTACCAAACAGATTACGGAAGAAGGTCCAAGGCATCGAAATATAAGGTATCCGAAAGGCTAAAAACTGTGCAGCTTCTCCTCGAACAAGGAGCTCTCTGGAGGCCTGACGATAAGCAGCAACTGACCGATGCACGGCGAGGTTTGTTCGAGTGCGAACCGGACGTCACATTGGAGTTGATCGAACAGATGATCAAGCACGAAGCATGTTCTCAGGAGACGTTGAACAACCTTTTAGGAATGCCTGCGATTAAGAAGCACCTCACGCCGGCGACTAGAAACCTCGCTCGTTTAGGGTTTGATGTTCGGACGAAGGAAAAGATAGTAGAGGAGAAACGACAGGAAGAAGCGCATCGCAAATGGCTCCTTCGTGATCTTATGTCCAGGTATGACCGTGAAAAGATTTATGAGGAGATCTGGGCGGAACCCATCATGCATGTTGCGAAAAGGTATAGCATGTCCGACGTTGGCCTCGGAAAGATCGGCAAGAAGCTTAAGATCCCCAGACCAGGACTCGGTTACTGGGCCAAGAAGGCAGCCGGCAAATCTATACCCACACGACCTCCGCTTCCGGAATTGTTTACGTGAGGAACCAAACATTGCGCTTGGGTGGGAATCTGCTGGTTCGTCATGAAATGTCTCGTTGCGTGCGCCAATTGAGTTGACCCACGAAAAGTTCCCCGCTGTCGTTAACATTAGGTGCTTTCCCATGAAGTCTTTCGTATGCCGCCGGTTATAACATGCGTTATAATTCTCAGCGGCGCAATGATCCTAGAAATTGCGGTTCGGGCGGGTGGAGATGAAAGAATGAGCGTCTTGAAGGTTACAACAGTTGGAAATTCCGTTGGCGTGATTTTGCCCAAGGAGATATTAGAACGCCTGCGGGTGGGTAAAGGAGACAGCCTCTACGTTGTCGAAACGAAGAACGGGATCCAGCTCACGGCGTATGATCCTGCGTTTGCTCAACAGGTGGAGATTGCCGAGCGTGTGATGCGCGAAGACCGAGATGCTTTGAAGAAGCTGGCGGAATAGCTCGTGATGGCCCAAATCGTTTGGCTTCTGGAGGAGACGGTCATAGCGATCCATCAACGCCAAATATCAGAGCATGGCGGAAGTGAAGGCTTGAGAGATGAAGGACTGCTTGCTTCTGCGTTAGCCCGTCCCCAAAATGTCCTGGCCTTGCTCAACCTCCACCCGACTTGGCAGCCTTAGCTGCGGCCTACGCTTTTGGAATTGCTCGCAACCATCCGTTTGTGGATGGCAACAAGCGAACGGCGCTGGTAGCGGCCCGCACTTTTCTACTACTGAATGGCGTCAACCTTGAAGCTAATCAAGATGAGAAATACCTCACGTTCCTACAACTGGCCCAGGGGACTCTCACGGAAGAGAAGCTGGCCGACTGGATTAGAAAGCGAATCTGATCTCTTTAGACTTTATTATTGCTCCTGCGTGACGTGAGAAAAACGATGAAGATACCGGTCAAAGGTAAAGCGAAGCGCCTCCCTACGCGTGATCTGTTCGCAGAGCTACGCGAAGGTATGGAAGCCCTCGCAGAAGCGCGGCGCGGAGATCGAACTCTCCGGACTCATGCGATAGAGCATAAACCGGCACGACGATAACGCTGCAGCAACTAATCCGCTTACGCAAAGACCTGGAGGACTCGCGCACCCACTTCGCCATCTATCTACGGACCACGTCGGTAGTGCATCAAAAACTGGAAACGGGCCGCACCAATCCGAATGCTGAAGCCAGCGCTGATCAATCTCGTCACGCGTTAACCGGATACAGTACAGAGGCTCGCAACCATCTGATGGAAATCTTTTCCCAAGGGAGTTAAGACCCTGCTCGCTTCGATTGGGAACCGCTGTCGAAGATTGATTGCTACCGAATCGGGGCGAAAACGATTTTGACGGATCACTAGTTAGTGAACAGGAAGAAGAAAAAAGGCGCCTTACCGCCGCGAGTGAAACGAATGGATCGGTCAGCTCGACTTCAATCTGCTCGCGTCTGGTTGAAGTCCTACAACGGCAAAAACATTGCGGCGGGCTACCGGAAGCATTTCGCCCTAGATTGGTCATGTGCGTTTAGAGAGCTGGAAATGCTCGGTGTAAGAATAGACGCTGCTTACAAGGATCAGATATTGAAGTCCGTGGAAGGTCACATCGCGGCACGCAGGCGCAGAAAGTCCCGACGGGGAGAGACTAACGAATACTGTTTTGAACAAGACGAAACCTTTGCCTACATCGCGGGTTATACGGAGGCCGGATTTGCATATGGCATCACCTGGGAAGAGTGGGGCCGACTCGACCAAAGCGACTTGCTCGATCCGAAAGGCGATTCGAATGCCAATTTCAATGATGAGCCTCCGGAACTACCCTTTTAGTCGTTGATTGTCGTCGGACACCTCGCCAGTCATGAACCTCGCAGCTTTCGACAACCGTTATTAGATCTTCACTAAACTAAAGTAAGAACAACATGACCTTATCGTCTGATTCGCTGCACGGGATGTCGATCCGAGAGGGGCTTGATCGAGAAAGGGTCGAGACTCTGCGGTGGTTCGCGAGGCTTCTCGGTGGAGACAAGAGAATCATCCGCAAAGCAGAACTCATCAGCCTCATCGCGGGACATCTGCAAGGCGGCCAATTGCGCGAGCTGTGGCGCCAGCTCGATCAGATTCAACAGGCGGCGCTAGCGGAAACAATCAATTCACCGAGCCTCAGGTTTGACGAAGCTCGCTTTAAGGCGAAGTACGATCAACTCCCCGACCTCGGGAGCGAGCAGTACTACTACTATGCGCATTCCAAAAAGGGGCCGACGATTGCCCGGCTGCTCCTTCATCCCCGCGGCATAGCCAACGAACTTGCAGCGTGCCTCAAAGAGTTTGTTCCCGCACCTGCGCCAGCGCAGATCAGGATCCGCGCGGCCCAAACTGGCGAAGATGCGTACAAGGAAGTAAACGCACCGGAAGACTATGAATCAGATAGCGCGGCTACGATTGCGATGGAGCAAGCGGCGCAGCGCGATCTCAAGCTGGTATTGTTGTTGGCGCGTGAGGGAAAGTTGCGAGTCGGTGACACGACCGGACTGCCCAGCGCGGCCTGCGCAAAGGCAATTGAAGCAGTGCTCACCGGCGGCGACTTCTACTCGCCTGAACATACGGCTGCGGAGATCAGCAGAGCGGCTAGTAAGGTTGGGCCAGTCAAATCCTTCGCCTGGCCATTGCTGTTGCAAGCCGCCAAGCTCGTGGCAAAAGATGGCGCGCGCCTGAAGCTCACCAAAGCGGGTGACAAAGCACTGGCCGCAGCCGCCCACGAGACCATAGGTGTCATCTGGAAGCGGTGGGTCGAGTACGCCGGCTTCGACGAGTTCCGGCGCATCGAAGCGATCAAAGGACAACAAGGAAGAGCTCGAACCACGTTCAGTTCAGTCGTATCCAGGCGCAAAGTGATTAGCGCTGCTTTGCGCAAATGCCCGGTCGGTGAATGGATCGACGTGGACGAGTTCTCTCGCTTCATGCAGGCGTCCAGGCATTACTTTGAAGTGACGCGCAATCCGTGGGATCTCTACATCACCGATTCGCATTACGGCAGCCTTGGCCATGAGGGTTATCACGACTGGGAAATCCTCCAGGGCCGCTACATTCTCTGTCTCCTGTTTGAGTATGCGGCGACCCTCGGAATAATCGACGTCGGGTATGACTCGCCGGTTGATGCGCGTGATGATTTCCGCGAGATTTGGGGCACTGACAGTCTTGTTTTCCTCAGTCGTTACGACGGTCTTATTAGATTCAGGTTGACGCCACTGGGCGCGTATTGCCTGGGATCTGCCGCCGATTACTCTCCCCAGCCAATCAGTTCGACAACATCGTTAAGCGTGATGCCGAGCTTGCGAGTGATCGTCAAAGGGAAGCTCTCAGTCGACGAACTGACTATCCTCGAGTTGATTGCCGAACGGATTTCGGAAACCGAGTGGTCACTTAGCACGGTGCGGACGCTGCGCGCAATTGAAGCCGGCCAGGAAGGCCACGCTCTCGCCGAGTTCCTCCAGTCGCGTGACGAACAACCTCTGCCAGACACCGTCAGCAAGTTTTTTATTGAGGCGGTTAACCGCGCCGTTGCAATCAAAGATCGCGGCGAAGCTCGGTTAATCGAATGTGCGGACGCAACTCTGGCCGAAACCATCGCCAGCACTGAAGCCACGAAAGCATTTTGCCTGCGCGCCGGCGATCGCTATCTCGTGGTGTCCTCGAAGCACGAACAGAGTTTTAGAAAGGGATTGGAAAGACTCGGTTACATCCTGACGGTTTAGCGTTACGCGGTCCCAGTCTTCGACCTGCAGGTCTGGCACCCGGCTTGAAGTCTTTGAGGTTTCTGGTGACTTTTTTGCTCGTCGAACGTGACGATGGTCGTGACTCTATTTCTCGCCGCTTCGCTTTATGTATTCGATTGGCATGCTGGTATCCGTGTAGCGTCCGCCCACCACTTTGTCAAAACATGCGCTTTCGCCACGCCTGGTAAGCGGCGATCCATTGATAGCCTTCCGGTAACGGCTCGATCCACTCAAGCGAGTCTATGTCTACCGGATGTGTCTTTCCCTTGCGCTGGCAAATGGCAAGCAGACCGTGACCGGAGTCGGGCCAGCGAAAGCCGGTGACTTCTACAGACTCGCCAATTACTTTCGCGCGAAATGGGCAGACGACATACTCTTCAATCATAGTAAGCAGACTCGTGTGCGCTTCATCTTCGGCGAAGCAATCTATCGTAGCTTCTCGATCAATTCTTCCAGCTGCGCCGGAGAGGGCTTCTTGAGTTGCGGTCTTGTCATCTTGTCATCATCAGGTGCGGTTGGAGGTTTGTGATCGGGGGATCCAGTTGTTGGTGCGCCAACCTTCAGCGTGCGGGCACAGATCAATCTAGCCGACACGATCTTCGCGACTGCTAGACGGTGAGCCGCCACATCATCGTTGAAAGGCCCTCCTGAAACAAGTCTGCTTGGCGGTCGAACTCTCTGATAGTGCTGCGCTATCGCCGATTCGCCTGGACATCGAATCGCTTTGGGCAGCCCATCAACGTTGGTCGCGCGGCCAGCGAGTGCGGAACGCTATGTTTGGAGTCTCCCAATTTGTCCTTGAAGTGCTGAGCAGTGTTTCAGTACATTGAGGTGATGAAGACAGGAGGGTTAACAGTCAAAACTTACAAGTGGACATTCAAAGCACGTTTCCGTCGCCACGCCTTCGGCTGGCGATCAAAGCCCGCCATTCAGCGGGTGAAGGAAGCTGAGAGCGAGATCAAGAAAGTCGCCCGTGAGAACCCTGTGCTTGGAGCCGAAGGGGCCGTGACCTTTCTGGAGCGCGTTTCGCCGGCACTCGAACAGGTCGATAGCTCGTCGGGCGCTATCGGGACGGCGGTCAACAATGCCATCGTCGGGCTCGTGCCGGTTATCGCAAAGGCCCCCGCGGAGGTAAAGACCCGCAGTGAATGGCTGGAGCGGTTGTGGGAGGCGCACGCGGCCGACGACATACCGTACATTGAACCACTCGCCGACTATTGGGGAGAGCTGTGCGGATCTAAGGAAGTCGCCTCAGACTGGGGTGATCAACTACTCGCAATAACGCGTCAGGCGCTCAGTCCGGATAAGGCCTTGCGCGGCCATTTTCACGGAACGTCCGCTTGCCTGAGCGCGCTCTATCGTGCGGAACGCTACGATGAGATAGTCACGCTACTTGATGTGGAAGCGATCTGGTCTTACAAGCGCTGGGCGGTGAAGGCGCTCGCCGCCCAGGGTGGAAAGGCCGAGGCCATTCGGTATGCGGAGGCGTGTCGGAGCCCCTGGGCCAGCGACCACGACATCGATGGGCTCAGCGAGGAGCTACTCCTCTCATCCGGTTTAGTCGACGAGGCATATGAGCGTTACGGCCTGCGAGCGAACAAATGCGGCACATACCTGGCAAGCTTTCGAGCGGTCACAAGGAAGTACCCCCATAAGCGCGCCGCCGACATTCTGGACGATCTGGTGAAAACGACACCTGGCGAGGAGGGTAAATGGTTCGCAGCGGCAAAGGATGCAGGGCTTTACGAGGAGGCACTGCAGCTCGCGAGTCGAACGCCTTGTGACCCGAGAACGCTGGCTCGCGCCGCCCGTGACGCTGGTGATGAGCAGCCGGCGTTCGCCATTGGTGCGGGTCTGCTCGCGCTGCATTGGCTGGTGCTGGGCTATGGCTACGAGATCACCAGCACCGACGTTTGGGCGGCTTACGATGCCACGATGAAAGCGGCCGGCAAGCTCGGCACGGTAGAGGCGACGCGGGAACGCGCCAGGAAGATAATCAACGCTAGTGAGGCGTTGGGCGGGAGCTTTGTGAAGAACATCCTCGGCAGGGCACTCGACTTCAGTCCAGCAAATGATATGAAGAGAAAAAAGCAAAGCCTCGCCGAGGATCCCAGTGCTGACTACATGTCTGACCCTGCCTGGTTGCATGACGATCATCGTTCGGTTCGAACCCCTTACACTGAGGAGGAACTCGACGATCTAGTCGAAGGGTTCATTGTTGGGAATGGAGACTCCGCGGCCTGGAAAGAGCTTGTTCAAACACATGGTTTCGAGGTTGCCAAAGAAATCCTGAGGAATGGCTTCATCAGAAACGATCCCAACCTTGACGATGAATTCATACACTGAAGGGCTATCCGAGAGACACGGAATTTTGGGGAGGAGTGCTAAACCAAGGTCCAGCCACCGAGGCCAAGGAGCTTCTCCGACTGTGCAAAACGGGAAGGCTGTTTGAGGTCCAGAATCGGATCGCAGCGGGGAACTCAACCTCTGTAACGGCCGATTCAAAAACCACCTCCCTTGGAGGTTGCACCGGACACTGGTTTCCACAGTCTGTCGAACTGCTCGTTCGCAATGACCGAGCCAAGACCTAACGAACCGGGCTCTGCAATAGGCTGTCTCTTTAAAGCGTCTCGACTTCATTGAACTCTTTTAAAGGGCCAAGAAGGCAGCCGGTAAACCGGTACCGTAACGACCTCCGCTTCCCGACTTGTTTACGTGAGGAACCAAACGTTGCGTTTGGATCGAGGACGTATTAAGGGTTGGTTGTTCGTGATAAAGTGTCACGCAGAAAATCGAGTTCAGGATGCTATGAAAAAGTCTCACTTAGTTAACAGTTTATTTGGTGTCCACTTAGTGACCAACTGCGCGCCGAAAGTTTAGTCTGCGGGCTCGGTGCGGGAAGCGAAACTTGAGAAGTACGCAGCGTTTTCAATTTTCCTGAGTAAGAAGAGAGAAGGGAATCGATCGCTCCAGGCCCCCCTTCGGCACCAAACCCTTTGCAATTCTCCCTGAAAATCGCTGTTTTCTAGGAATCGAGTCCAAACGGAGTCGAAGGGCTTTGCTCCCCGCGAAGTTCATCGAGCACCATTCTCCTCAAGGCCAGGGACTTCTTTCGGCGCCACAAAGCCATATCGCATCTCCTTCTCCAAAAGCCGGATTATCCGAATTCGCGGCGATCTTTTCTTTTTAGTGGCAATGGGACATTAATCACATAGAACTAATCCATACCAACGGAAAATAGTCACGATCAGCGGTTTGTCATCCAATGTTGGCAAAATAAGCTCGGTGCGCGAAGTCCTGCTCCAGTTCGCCCGGACGGGCTTTCTCGTCTCAGTACTCGGCCAAAAAAAGACAACCCAGGTGACAAAACGATCTTGTTGAAAGTTAAATCGGCCACTTGGGGATAGTGGAATCCCTTGCTTGCGATAGTTTACAGTACGATTCGCAGCGTATCTTTGATAAGCTACTTCTTCGGTCAGGCAAAAATTCATGAAT